>JARIDM010000145.1 GCA_029263945.1 Sporosarcina sp. | reverse complement strand
GTATGTAGGGTGCTTTAAATAGGTAAATAAGGCTGGGATTTCAATCACTTCCCACTTGCCATCTTTTCGTAAAAACTTTTCAAGCTGTTTGCAACTGCCCGCGGACAAGGTTGTCAGTTCAACAGGTATTTTAAATAGATTTAATGGATTGGACATACCGTTTCACCCCGTCTACAACTGATATTGTTGGTTGATAATTCAATTCTTTTTTCGCTTTAGATATATCTAACGTGACACTTCTGCCTAGCATTTGTACAGTTGTTCTCGTGAGCATCGGTTCTGTATTACTCCGCCTTATTTTTACACTTAACTCCAATAGAGCCGCAAGTGAATAAGCAATTGGGTACGGGATGTTTTTCCTGTATATTCCTTCATCAAGTGCTGTAAAGAGATGTGCTACTAACGCATGAAATGCCATGGGTTCTCCGTTTGTAATGTTATACTTCTCCCCTAACGTCGTCTCTGGTGAATGCATGCACTTAATGAGTGCGGTCACCACATTATCCACATACGTCACATCCATCAACGCATTCCCGCCTCGAATAAACGGAAGTTTTTTCTTTTCGTTCGCTTCAAGTAATCGGGGTAAGATATTCGAATCATTCGGACCAAAGATCGCTCTAGGACGAATCGTAATAACTGGTAATCCTTTTTCAAAAGCCGCATCAATTACCTGTTCAGCTTCATATTTAGTTTGTGCATAGGCGTTTACTTTTACTGCTGGGAGTTCTGCTGTTTCTTTCACGTCAAATCGATCCCGATTCGTCGCATAAATACTCGGCGAAGAGGTATGAATAAGTCGTTTTACTTTATGAATCTCGCACCCTTTGATAACGTTCTTTGTGCCTATAACATTCGCCAGATAAAAATCTTCATACCTCCCCCAGGAAGCCGTGAATGCACCACAATGAAAGACATATTCTTGATCCTTACAAAGGGCTACGGTTGTCTTCTCATTCGACAAATCATTTTGAACAAACGAAATGCCTTGTTTCTCTAGCGCTTGTCCTATTTTTGTATTTCGACCCGTTGCCGTGACAGCGTAACCAAGTTCGTGTAAGGTTTCTGCCAATCTTTTTCCCAAGAAGCCAGTGCCTCCTGTAACCAATACTTTCTTCATACTTCTTCACCATTCCATTCAATATCTATTGTCGTCGCTTCCATAATAGAAATCTTTTGTTTCTTGCTTATTTTTATATTCCACCAGAGTAAAGAAAACTGCTGAACAAATGGCCTTGGATCTTTTCGGTCAAAGATTACTTCTCTTGATTGTGCAAATAATTGCACCCATTTCTTTAAGAGGGTCCATGTCCGGACTTGAAACAAGCCATAACTCAACATAGCTGGTGCAATCATTGCTTTGTTCTTCCTATTTGGTTTTACAACTTGACCAGGATTCCCACCAAAAAAAGCTTGATCTAATCGATCTGTCGGACTAAACAAATGAATCCCACTCGTAGACCGGGGATTACATTCAATCGGGTAAACCAGACCTTCATCGGTGACAATAAAATCAAATGCAATTTGCCCAGTAAAATTCTCGAACGCCACAAATTGTTGAACCCACTTTTCTATCGCAAGGTGCTCGACAGACTCGAAGTTAATACAAGCCCCAGGTCCCGCAGTAAATTCAACTGGATAAACTGCATGCGCAGAAACCTGACCATTTACGACTGCGCTATAACTACAATAGGAATCCCCTGCGATAAATTGTTGTGCAATCCACAGCGCGTGGTCGACATTTAGCGCTAAATCCTTGGCTATTTGCGAGCGTATTGTATCTTTTGTCATGCCCTTTGGGTAAATCGTCTTCGCCACATTATTCACGATAAAAACATGAGATGAAAATCGGGAATACACACGTTTGAAAACCCACTTACCTGGTGCTGACAGCCTTTTTTCTACGTCTTCTTTCGTCTGAAGTAAATATGTAGTAGGTCTGTTCACCAATCCTGCTTGCTGAACAGCTGCCATGAAATCCCACTTACTATGCAATCGCTTGAGCTTCGCAAACGAATCAACAAAAACACGACATTTACTAGCTATAATTTCTAATCCTCGTGCCACATAAAAAATTTCCTCACAAGTGGGAATTACCCAATCTATATTTTCTTCAACGACAAGCTCTACTAGTTTTACAATATAGTCATCTGGTTCTTTATTTGGCTGAGGTACCGTATAGTTTTTCACAATCGCAGTAGAGTGCAAGCAAAGATGATGTGGACAACTTTCTGCCATGAAAACTTCATGGCCGTTGGCTGACAATTGCCGTGCCAAATCCAATGTCGCAGGTGCCCTTCCCCCTGTAAGGAGAATGCGTTGTTTAGTATTCAATAATCATTCCGCCAAGCGACAAGCCCGCTGATGTCCCTAAAAATAACACGTGATCGCCTCGTTTAATCTTTTCCTGCACAATTGCTTCATGTAATGCGAGTGGAATGGACGCTGCAATCATGTTGCCATATGCTGGTAATATATTGACGAGTTGGTCGTTGGTAATCCCTAGTTTTCTGGCCATTAAACGCATCGCCATCGCAGATGCTTGATGGGTAATGACCGTATCAAAATCAGGCATGTTAAGTGATGCTGAAGACAATAAGTCATCTACAAATTTCGGCAGTAGTTTTGACGTCATTTTATAAATCGCTCTTCCATCCATTTCAAATAAGTACGGCGCGATCTCAGTTGTATGACGTGGGTGAATTTTTGTGCCCCCTCCGCGTATTTGAGATAAATCAGCACCTTGACTATACGTTTTCATTGCGGAACAAATAATCCGCGCAGATTCTGTACTTTCACTTCTACTAATAATGACTGCAGCTGCGCCGTCCCCAAACAATCCAGCACTTTCTTTATGTGCCCAATCTAAACCGACAGAAGCAATCTCTGAAGCGACCAATAACACATGCTTATAGGTGCCTGCAGCGACTAATGTAGACATCACATCAAATCCAGTTAAAAAACTTAAACAAGTCGAATTAATATCAAAGCAAGGAATGCCTGAATAGTCAGCACCCAACTCTTTTTGGATTAACGCAGCTGTACAAGGAATGGCTTGTTCCGCTGTACCGCTCGTACAAACAATACAATCAATATCAGCGTAGGTTAAACCCGCACTTGTCATTGCTTCTTTACCAGCTGCTGCACCCATTTGAGATGCAGTTTCATCTTGAACGAAATGACGTATATGTACACCTGTTTTTTTCTCTACCCAGCCCTTTTTGACGCTTAACTTTTCATCCATTTCCTCTGCTGTAATCTGTTGTGTGGGTAAATACTTTCCAGTACCTGAAATTTTTACTTTTCTTATCTGCATCCTGATGTCATCCTTTTCGTTGTGTGTATTTGGTTTCTATTTACTTCGTCTCTCTTCCTCAATTTAAAGTGGGATTTGCGTATAGTAAAATTGCTTAACGTAGCGACCCTATCAAGCTATCAGAGTAATCTAAACTTTATCAAATAAAAGCAATTTGTGCGAACCATATCCTAAAAATGTAAATAAAAAGCACAAAACCGTAAAAAAAACACTGAATCTAATACAATTCAGTGTTTTTCCAAATTTTCAACTCCGTTAAGTTGTAGGGTACCGATATTTTTTCAACATGAAAACAATCATTTCGATTCGGTAACTGACTCTTTTGTACCTAAAAACTCACTACGTTGTTTGTCATGCTTATCGAGCATAATCTGTTCGCGCTTAATACCTTCTGCAAGAAGTACGTTAATGTTCTGCAAGAGAAAATCATCACTCCCTACAATGTAGAAATGTCCATCCTTATCTGCCGTAAACTTTTTTACTTCTTCGTAGTACGCTTTTCGATTATTTACGAACTGTGCGCTGAATTTCTTATGAACGTTGGATGTGAAAATTGACTTAAATAAGAAATCATTTGAGGTGTCGATATTCAAGGATTGAATTTGATTGACATGAT
Source organism: Sporosarcina sp. (assembly GCA_029263945.1). GTDB lineage: Bacteria > Bacillota > Bacilli > Bacillales_A > Planococcaceae > Sporosarcina. The sequence goes on along the minus strand of JARIDM010000145.1, from coordinate 274 downwards.
CAGCACGCTCAAAATAATCCAGAACAAGCGGTCTGAACGTTGCAAGACCGACTCCTGCGGAAAGTAAATAAACATTTTTGTTTGTACGTTTAAGCGGGATATTGGATTGTGTTTTAAATAAGGCTACTTCACTGCCTACTTCAAGATTTGTTAAATTTGTTTTAAACACAGAGCACTCGCGCTTGATCCGTGTCGTAATCCCAATTGAATTTTCGTGCGGTAACGTGGAGATAGACATGTGACGAATGAGGCTTCGATTAGGTTTTTCTTCAGC
>JARIDM010000134.1 GCA_029263945.1 Sporosarcina sp. | reverse complement strand
AGAGAATTTCCTCTATTTTCAAGAAGCTGTATTCGAAAATGAACCTCTACACTCTTAAGGATGACGAATGAAAAACATATACAGGAAAATCAATCCGTCAATTTCATACTGATGTGAGCTGAGTACGCCTCTCCCTATAATGCCTCGCGAGCGCGGATTTATGTCATTATGAAATTGACCCCAATACATAAAAATGCCAATATTAGATTCGTTTAGCATAATAAAACCAACATAGGCTGTTTCCACACCCTATTTTGTCGGTGTAGAAGCAATTTTTTTATTTCTGTTTATAACATTCAAATGAAGAATCATTTGAGGTTATTTTTCCTTTCCCAATAAGTTAATTTCACTAGACCTTATCCTAATCTTTGAAAGTATATTGACTTATTTTCTATATCGGTTATACTAATAGATGTCGATAAAAAACAAAACGGTTTCGTAGCTCAGCTGGGAGAGCGCTACCTCGACAAGGTAGAAGTCGGGGGTTCGAGCCCCTCCGAGACCATAGGGTTTACACCCTGGAGAATGCTGTAGGAACGCGGTTTTCTCGTAAACACCACCTCTTCTGAGATGGTGTTTTTTGTATTCGTGGAAATCGGAGAAGAAAACTTTTTTATCGTACATCTGATTCGTAATCCTTCATTGGAACACAAAAATACTTCTACCCCTCATAAATGAGTTCGAAAATCCTCATAAAAACACCCCTATTTACAAAATCGTAAACAGGGGAATTATGAAATTGTAAACAATCCCTTATTTTGTTTTATTCGCAATTTCAATTGCCCGGTTTGTTCCTTCTGCCGCTTGGTCTAAGGCTTCTTGTGGCGATTTCCCTTGATAAAGATCTTCTAAAGCCGTGACAATCTGTTGGCGAGACTCTGGAAATACAGAAATAAGTGCCCCCTGTGTTGCTAACCCTGGCTTCGTATCTTGAAGTTGATCAACAGTCACTTTAAATTGTGGATATTCCTCCCACTTCTCAACAACATTCGCTTCGTCATATGCCGATGGATTAATTGCGAAGTAACCTGTATCTAAGTGCCACTCTGCTTGAACTTCAGGTGTTGTTAAATACTTCATAAATGTCCAAGCTGCCTCTTGTTCTTCCTCTGCAATTCCTTTTGACATCCATAAGGAAGCACCACCGATGACAACGCCATTTCGTTCTACTTCATCCGCATAAGGGATATATGCGACGCCAATTTCAAACGGAGAAGTTTCTATTATATTTGCCACGCCAGCGGAAGAGTCCATATACATCGCAACTTTTCCTGTTGAGAAAGCTGCACGTATATCATCCCAATTGGTTCCGAAGTTACCAAAAGTTCCTGCTTTATTCATCTGGTCTAAGAAATCAAAGACATTTAATCCTTCTGGTCCGTTAAACAACGCTTCCGTAGCATCACCTGATCGACCGTTGTCTTCATTTACATATAGGCCACCTTGTGTCGCAACAAGTTGTTCAAAAAACCAGCCATATGTCAACATTGAAAAGCCGTACATCTCATCCGTCTTCAGCTTCGCTGCAGCCTCAATAACTTCAGAAAAGGTCTCTGGTGCTTTCTCAGGATCTAGTCCTGCTTCTTTAAATGCATCTTTATTGTAAATCATAACAGGTGTCGAAGAGTTGAACGGCATCGAGTAGAGCTCCCCATCGACTTTATAATAATTTAAGATATTCTCTTCTAATTGCGATAAGTCAAAGTTATCTTTTTCAATAAATGTATTCATCGGTTCAATAAAACCACTGTCAATCATATACTTCGTACCCACTTCAAACACTTGTGTAATTGCAGGTGCATCTTTCGTGCCACCTACACTTCGCAGTTTTGTGAGAGATTCTTCATACGTTCCTTGGAATTCTGCTTTAACGACATAATCTTCTTGGGATTGATTGAAGCCTTCCACAATTTTATCAAGTGACTCTTGCCCACTTCCAGACATCGCATGCCAGAACTCAATTTCAACGGGTGATCCTGTATCAGTTGAGGCTTCCCCTTCACCTTCTGAATGGTCATCAGTTGTGTCAGGGTCTTCTGGTTTTTCTTCTTTCTTACTTTCACTATTGCTACACGCAGCAAGTGCCAATACACCAATTAGTAGTAATAACCATAAGGATGACTTCAAAAATCGTTTCATGAATGAATCGCTCCTTCGCCATTTTTTATTTTAGTGCACCTTGAGACAATCCTTTTTGCAATTGTTTCTGCCCGATAAATAACAGTAATAATGTTGGAATAATCACGACGATGACCCCTGCCATCACCACCCCCCAATCGGTTGCGATTTCTTGTGACTGTAACTGCTTCAAACCTATTTGAACTGTACGAACAGACTCATTGGTCGTAATGAGAAGTGGCCATAAATACATATTCCATGTCGTTAAAAATCCATAAGCACCAAGTGTGACAAGACTGGTTTTCGATACTGGTAAAATCACTCGCCAGAAAAACGAAAATCGACTAAGACCTGCAATTTTTGAAGCTTCATGCAACTCATTTGGAATAGTCTTAAAATGTTGTCGCAACAGAAAAGTTCCAAATGCGAGTGCAAAAAACGGAAGGCTCAATCCTTGATACGTATTCAACCAATCCAATTTTTGAATAATGAAGAAGTTCGGAATCATCGTCGCTTCCCACGGGATCATCATGGTCGAGATGAACAGGAAAAACACCAAATTGCTACCTCGGAACGGTAAGAACACAAAGGCGTATGCAGCGAGACTGCAGACAACAAGTTGACCTACCATCACGCCCGCGGATACGACGAAACTGTTTATCAAATACTTCAGCAAAGGCAAGCGATCAAACACTTTACTATAGTTATCGAATTGCAAGGTACTTGGGAAAAATTTACCTTGCATAATTTCCGATCCTGTCATAAAGGATATGAGAATCGCATACAATACCGGGAAAAATATAATCAGCGATGTGACGATCAGCAGAATATAAAAGCCGATTTTTTTCGGAAGGCTCATTGTCATTGGTAATGCACCTTCTTTTCT
>JARIDM010000275.1 GCA_029263945.1 Sporosarcina sp. | reverse complement strand
AATCTTTAGCGTACCTACACGTTTTGGTAATATACCGAGTCAAGTTCAAAGCTTTATCGATACAGTGGGTGGTGTCTGGGCAGAAGGAAAACTGGCCAATAAAGCAGTGAGTGCGATGACTTCTGCTCAAAATCCACATGGGGGACAAGAAGCAACGATTCTTTCCTTATACACAACGATGTACCACTGGGGGGCAATCGTAGCTGCACCAGGTTATACAGATCCAGTGACGACCGCAGCGGGTGGCAATCCATACGGGACAAGTGTCACTGTTGGACAAGATGGTAAAATTGTAGAGGATGAAGCAACTATAAAAGCAGCAGTTGTCTATCAGGCAAAACGGACCGTAAAAGTCGGCGCTGCGTTAAAAAACCTAGAATCCTAATTATGAAGTGAACCGATCTACAAAAGAGGTCGGTTTTTTGCGCAACTTTTTCCCGTATGTTGAGTCTTTAGAGCAATGAAACGATGAGGGGTGTCCATGTGAAGAAAAGCGTTTGGTTCGTTGTTTTGACGATGTTACTTGTCAGTGGTTGTGTGCAACAAAATAAAACCGTTGCATCGAAATTTGACGAGCGATTAACAGAAGGAAATCCAACTGAAATGAACATAAGTGAACTTACAGACTTTACATGGGACAAAGCCTTTCTTTTTGAACCTTATACACCAGAGGAAAGTATGAACGATCGGTTAGGTGTCAACTATAAGGACAAAAGCAAGATTTCTATTCGAGATGACATTTTCTTGCTCGTTTTTATGGCTGACGGAAAGGTTGTCCAATATGCAGAATTAGCGCGTGCGAAAAACAACTTTTCCATAGGGATGAAAAAGTACCTCACCCCGTCTGACGATCAATTGTTAATCGTTCAATAAGAAAAAAGGAAAAGCGCAAAGGCTTTTCCTTTTTTGACGTGCTATTATTCTTTATCTGCTTTTGGCGCTGGCTTCGAGAGTTTATTTTCAATGTCATACTCTTCATGTGCTTTTTCAAGCCATGCTGTGTATTCTGTTTGAAGTTTCTCTTCGAAGAGAGATTCTTTAATTTCTTCTTTATGATCTTCGAGTGTTGCTTCTTTCGGTTCCTTTTTATCCGTCAAGTGAATGATATGGTAACCATAATCTGTTTTGACCAGGTCGCTAATTGAACCAACTTCCATAGAAAAGGCAGCTTCTTCAAATTCAGGCATCATTTCTCCGCGTCCGAAGAGACCTAATTCACCGCCGTTAGCAGCTGAACCTTCATCTGTTGAATGTTCTGTTGCCAACTTAGCAAAGTCTCCGCCGTCTTTAAGTTTCGCGGCAATCTCTTTTGCAAGTGCCTCGTCTTCAACTAAAATATGGCTTGCTTCAACTTGTTCTGGTGTTCCAAGTGCGTCTTTGTTTTCCTCGAAAGCGGTCTTGATTTCTTCATCGCTAATTTTAACCATTGGTGCAATTAACTTTCGAATCGATAGGTATTGGGTAATGTCTTTTCTAAATTGTTTGTCTGTCATACCTGTTTGTTCTAACGCATTCTTAAATGCTTCTTCGCCACCTTGATTTTCAACGAAATCAGCATACTCTTCATCGATTTCTTCTTTAGTGACTTTGATTTTTTCTTTTTTGACAGCCATTTCAACAATCTTATCGTCAATCATCGCATTTAAAGTTTCTTCACCATGTGTCTGAATGAGAATGTCAGTCAGTTCTTGTTTCGTAATCTTTTCACCATCTACAGTAGCGATGGCATCTTTATTCGAAATTTTTGTTGCATCTACAGCTCCATCTTTCGATGTGTCTTCATCTTTATTTGAACAACCTGCGACAACGACAAGTAATAGTGCCATTAAGACAACCAAAAGTCGCGCGTTTAACCAATTCTTACGCATTCTTTTTCCTCCAATTTGTTAAGTGTAGACCAATTGTACTTCGAAAATATGAACAAAGTATTAACGAAATAGAAATTGATTTTTAACCATTTTTAAGTATAGCATGGTATCTGAGATTATTTAGGTAAAGTGATGCTAAATGTTGTTCCTTTTCCTTTTTCGCTCGTGACACCTATTTCTCCATTATGCATGGTCACGAGCTGTTTGACAATGGATAGTCCAAGTCCAAATTCCCCGTAAGGATTTGTTGTTCTTGATAAAATGGCTTTGTAAAAGCGGCTCCAAATTTCCTCTATGTCTGAAGGATCGATCCCGATTCCGGTATCTTCAATTTCAATTAAAATTGTCTCTTCTTGTGCAGTCCCTCGAAGTATAATGAGCCCATTTTCTGTAAATTGAATACTATTTTTAATGATGTTGATTAAAATCTGTGTCAAGCGGTCGTAATCTGCATGTACGTATAGTGTTGGCTCAACAATGAGTTGAATTTGGTTCTGTCGATCGGCTGCGAGTTCAGTCAGTTGGTCCTTAATAATTTCAAATAATTCATTGAGCTGAATATCTTGTTTATGCAATTCAACTTGGTTGGCACGGATTTTTTCGTAGTCTAGGTTTTCGTTGACGAGTCGAATGAGCCGACGGGTTTCGTTACTAGCAAGCTGTAAGCCTTTTTCTTTCTCTTCCTCGGAGATCATATTGTTGTTCATGCCTTCAATGATCCCGCGGATGGTTGTAAGCGGCGTTCTTAGTTCGTGAGAAACGTCTGCCATAAACTGGCGTCTTCTGTTTTCGAGCGTTTCAATTTCATCCATAGAAGCATTTAATTTACCAACCATGCTATTGAAATCACCAGCAAGTTCGCTGAATTCGTCGAAGTTAGAGGAAGGAATGCGGACGGAATAATCCCCACCGGCAACAAGTGAAGTGGCTTCTTGTAATCGTTTAATACGTCTTACGTGAAATGTCGATAATACCCAACTTAAAAGGAGTGAAATCAATAGGGCAATGGCCGTCGTCACCCACAAGTAATCGTTCATTTGCGAGACAACTTGACGAGATCCTTTAATAGGAGAGGTCAGTAAAATCCCGCCTACAAATTGTTGGTTATGGACATAGGGAAGTAAAACGAACGTGACATCTTCGTCAAAACGGTTCAAAGCCTGTTTGACGGTAACGATATGACCCTTTTTAAGTTTTTGCCACTCGTTGTCCTGTAGTTCAATGAGTGGTGTTTTCAGTCCAGTCGAATAAATAATGGCTGATTTCTCATCAAATAGACTGTACTGAATGTCCCGTCCTTCAAGCACATTTTCGTATTGTTTAAGCACAGTCGTTGAATTAAAATTACTTTGTTCGATGTCTTCTAAAATATTAACCCCGTAAGTGACCAGTTCTTCGGTTTTAGAGTCATAGACAAATTTCTCTACGTAATGAGAAAAGAGCAAGCTTAAAATAAGAAACGCGACGATGAGCACACTAATATGGCTTGCCACTTGTTGGTATAAGTATTTTACTTTCATTTTGTTTCACCAGTGGTTTCGTCAAATCGATAACCGACGCCCCACACTGTATGGAAAAAGGGGTTGTCCGCAGTTGAGATTTTCGTACGAAGCCTTTTAATATGGACGTCCACGGTTCGGTCATCCCCGTAAAAGTCGTAACCCCATACGCTATCTAAAAGTTGTTCCCGTGAAAAGACTTGTTTAGGATGTTGAATAAAATGATGCAGCAAGTCAAATTCTTTTGGGGTTAAGTTATCGATCGGTTCACCGTCACGTAATACCTCCCGTGTGTTTTCGTTCAGTGTAAAATGCGTTGTTTGAATGATGCCGTTTTGTTTTTGTTCAGAAGTTTGGGGTGTATATCGCCGGGTGACGGCTTTAATTCGTGCCATTAACGTCAATGGACTGAAAGGTTTGGTGACATAGTCATCTGCACCCATTTCTAGTCCAAGTACTTGGTCCGATTCACTGTCTTTGGCGGTAAGCATAATAATAGGACCTGTATAATCTTCAGTCCGAAGTTTACGGCAAATGGTGATGCCTTCCATATTGGGGAGCATCCAGTCAATGATGAGGCAATCCCAATCGGCTTCTTTTGCTCGTTGATAGCCGATGCGACCATCTTTTATAAATTCCCCTTCGATGCCTTCTTTTGAAAAGAATAATTCAATCATTGAAGCGACACTTTCGTTGTCTTCAATTACTAAAATTTTCAATGGAACCCACCTCCATTCTGCATGTCTTGTTCCTTTAAAATTAAAGGGAATTCAGTAAATAAGCAACTACAAACCCCTAGCTTTATGGACTAGGGGTTTGTTTAAGAACACTTATTTTATTTGTGGGGGCTTGCTCGTTAAGATCACTTCTACTGTTTTTTCTTCCGCACCACGGAAAAAGGCAAGGGTTGTTTTGTCTCCAACCTTCAACTCGTTGTAAAGGAGTTTTCTAAGTTCGGTTGCATTGTGAATGTCTTTGTCATTTATTTTTGTAATGATGTCTGCTTCTTTAAGTCCTACTTTAGCTGCTGCAGATTCAGGATCGATAGAAGCCACAAGAACCCCACCTTCAACTGTCTCTGGAAGTTGTTGAATGTATTGTTGCGGAACTTCGTTCAAATTCATGAGTCCCACACCGAGGTAAGGACGTTCAACATGTCCGTTCGCCGTCATTTCGTCAATCAGTGGAATCACTTCACGACTTGGAATGGCAAATCCAAGTCCTTCCACACCACCTTGTGAAATTTTAAGGCTGTTAATGCCGATGACTTGCCCTGATGTATTCAGTAAGGCACCGCCTGAATTCCCTGGATTAATGGCGGCGTCTGTTTGAATGACGTTTAGTTCCCAGTCGCCTGCAGAAGTTTCAACGGAAATTGAACGATCAACAGCACTGACGATTCCTTGTGTGACGGTTCCAGAGAAATCTAGGCTAAGGGGATTCCCGATGGCAATGACAGAATCTCCAGCACGTAGCGCATCAGAATCTCCAAATTCAAGTGCGGTGTCAACATGTTCTGCATTAATTTTTAATACGGCTAAATCACTCAGTGCATCTTTTCCCACAATTTCAGCGGTTACTTTTTCACCGTTATGGATAGAGACTTCAAGTTTTTCTGCACCTTCAATCACGTGGTTATTCGTGACGATATAGGCAGTATCTCCGTCGATCTTGTAGATGACCCCAGAACCAGATCCAGCTTCAATGCTTTGGACATTTTCAGCGAAACGATTGCCGCTGTTTTTATAGTTTGCGATGCCGACAATTGCAGGGGAAGCTTTTTCTACCATGTCGGATAGTCCAGTGGCGGAAGGGGCTGCTGTTTGTTGTGTTTGATAAGGCGTTGTTTGTTCTGTTTGAATGTCTGTATCGAGGGATACTTCGGGTAATAAATCTGTATTGAATACAATCGCTAATGTAAGCATCGAACCAATAATGCCGGCACCGACAGTTGTTAAGAAACGTTTGCCTGTTTTTTTCTTGTCTTCTGGCTTTTTTTCTGGTGGCGTAGCGTCTACATGTAATTCATATTTGTCTTCTGTTTCCATGAACTTCATCTCCTGTGTTTTCTTAATTGTCTTTAGTTTACCGCGTAGATATGAACAAATTATTACGAAGAGATGAACAGCTGATTAAAAAATCATAACCTTCTTTTATGTTGCATAGACTACTTGAGTGTGAAAAGTGATCAATGAGGAGGAATGGAATATGGTACAAGCAATTGAAAACCAAGTTTATGCATTTCCAAACACAGCGGGTGCGGTGGTTAACTATAAGAAACGGTATGAAAACTATATTGGTGGAAAGTGGACGCCACCTGTAAACGGAGTCTATTTCGATAACCCGACACCGATTACGGGGAAAGTATTTACGGAAGTTGCACGTTCAACAGAAGCGGATATCGAACTCGCGCTCGATGCCGCACATGATGCGAAAGAGGCGTGGGGCAAAACGTCCGTAACGGAACGCTCAAATATCCTGCTTAAAATTGCCGATCGAATGGAAGAAAACCTTGAAATGTTGGCGGTGGCAGAAACGTGGGACAACGGCAAAGCGGTCCGCGAAACCTTAAATGCGGATTTACCGCTTGCGTTGGATCATTTCCGCTATTTTGCAAGTGCCATTCGTGCGCAAGAGGGCGGCGTTAGTCAAATCGATGAGGACACGGTTGCCTATCATTTTCATGAACCAATTGGTGTCGTGGGTCAAATCATTCCGTGGAATTTCCCCATTCTCATGGCTGTTTGGAAGCTTGCGCCTGCACTTGCGGCGGGGAATTGTGTGGTTTTAAAGCCTGCTGAACAGACACCTGCCTCGATCATGGTGCTTGTCGAGTTAATTGAAGACCTACTACCTGCTGGCGTCCTAAACGTCGTCAATGGTTTTGGACTTGAAGCTGGAAAACCACTTGCGTCGAATCCAAGAATTGGGAAGATTGCTTTTACGGGGGAGACGACAACGGGGCGCCTCATTATGGCTTACGCCGCTGAAAATGCGATTCCCGTAACACTTGAGTTAGGTGGGAAATCACCAAATATCTTTTTCGAGGATATTGCGGAGGAAGATGATGCATTTTTTGATAAGGCCGTCGAAGGCTTTGTGATGTTTGCGCTCAACCAGGGAGAAGTTTGTACCTGTCCTTCTCGTGCCTTAATTCATGCGTCGATTTACGATAAATTTATGGAACGGGCCCTTGAACGTGTAAAAGCGATTAAAGTAGGCAATCCATTAGATCCGACAGTGATGATGGGGGCGCAGGCTTCTACTGAACAGTTGGAAAAGATTTTAGCCTATTTAGCGATTGGAAAAGAAGAAGGTGCTGAATGTTTGACGGGCGGCGCGCAAAACCATTTGGAAGGTGACTTGGTTGAAGGATACTATGTACAGCCGACTGTATTTAAAGGGCATAATCATATGAAAATATTCCAAGAAGAAATTTTTGGCCCGGTGGTTGCAGTAACGACTTTTAAAACGTCAGAAGAAGCGCTTGAAATTGCCAATGATACAGCCTACGGATTAGGCGCTGCAGTGTGGACACGAAATATGAACACAGCATATCGCTTTGGGCGAGGAATTCAGGCAGGACGTGTCTGGACAAATTGTTACCATGTTTACCCTGCGCATGCGGCCTTCGGGGGTTACAAAGCATCTGGAATTGGACGGGAAAATCACCTTTCAATGTTAAGTGGTTACCAGCAAACAAAAAATATGCTCGTGAGTTATGACGAAAATAAACAAGGCTTCTTCTAAAAAATAAAAACAACAATACCCTTTTGAAGATAGGCTAAAAGGGTATTGTTTTCATTTATAAAAATCGTTTTCGTACTTCCGGAGAAGGGAGCGCGCAAGAATCATCCTTTTTTCCAAACCACCGATAGCGATGATTCGCAATATAGTTGTAAACGCCGTCTCGGATGGGGCTTGGGATGAGTATACATAGATAGACGAGGTGCCATAAACCGTCCAACTTTTTAGCGATCCGAAGGGCTGCTGTTGATTTAATATAAGCGTTGTCTTTTTCGATTAGAATCAAGCTATCCACCGTTGCAGGAACGTTGTGCTTGGCTATAAGTTCTTGACCAAGTTCACTTTGTAAAGAGGCAAACTGAAAATGTGCAGCGGGATCGCGTTTTATTATAAATTGAACACTTCGATCACAAAAAAGACAATCGCCGTCAAATAAAACGATACGTTGCATGATACACGCCTCCTTTTAAGCTAGTATACCCCGATTTAATGGGAAATAATATGAAAATGTTTACGGAACACGGAATATTTAGTATACTTAAGGTATATCGACTGAAGTGGAAATATTAACGTATCTGTTTTCCGTCACATTTAGCCATGGTTAATATGTAGGGGAGGCTGATCAGCTTGAACCGTTTACCTATTGAACCCGAAGAAATGGCAAAGCGTAATGATGCGGATGTAATTGCTTCGTTGAATATGCTCGGCGAAGGTGCACCGGTTTTTGATTCGTATATCCATAAGGAACAAGAGAACAATCCAGACGAATTGGATTTACCAGAGGCTTATCAATAACGTACGTAAAACCTCACAATTGTGAGGTTTTTTCTGATTCCATAAATCGATTTTACTGCTAAATAGACACAACATTTCAATGAGTGGAAGTGTATGTGTCGAAATTTTAATTGAACTAGTCGCTCGCCCTGCTCATTCTTTGTCTCTTTGCATGTACTAGAGGGAGGAGGTGAGAACATGATGAATCACGAAGGTTGTCATGGTCAATGCCAGGGGAATTGTAACGGAAATTGCGGGATGCAAGTTCAACCGGTTGTCTGTCCACCACAATATCGTTTTCACGATGAATATACAGAGAGAGAAGTTCCGTTTATCCACCCAATTGTGAATGTAAATCGACAACATGTTGTTGATGTTCCGAAGCATTACTACACGGAAACGACAGAAGATGTCATGGGTATGAATATGTTTCCAGGTCCTATGCAAGGACCGGGCTTTGGTAACAATTTGGGACCCGCAATGGATAATAATTGGGGACCAGGATGTTGCAACCCGGGACGTTCACCGTGGATGTAAAGTAGATATATGGTAAAGTAAAGCGACCATAAATTTATTGAGGGTGAACTTGTTGAGGGCATTTAAATTTGTTGTACCGATTATGATCATCGTTGCTTGGGCGAGTTGGGCGATGTTAAGTCGTAATCATACAGATGTTCCTGAAGACACACGCGTACTTATTACGATAGGCGCAGTTGTTGTCAGTGGGATTATCTCGTACTTTCTATTCCCTAAAAATGAAGATGAAAAAGAAGACTAAAAAACAACCCGGTGATTGCTTTATCAATACAAAGCAATCATCGGGTTGTTTTAATTTCAAAGCGTTCTTTTAACTCCATAAACTTATCGAATTTCACGAGTTTTATGATATATAAACTGAGGATGAAAAAGAATTTTAATAAGCCAGCAACAATTACGGCAATTGACAAAACATGCAAGAAGTTAGACGGCGATGGGATGAAAAACATGATCACGCCTGTACCAATGATGTAGCAAAAACCGGTCATTTGAACAGGGAAAAAACGCCATCTTTTCTTGGCGGTCCATTTGCTTAACAAACTTTCACTATATCGAATGATGAGGAGTAATGCTGTACCGAAAAGAAATTCAAGCATTTAAATCGCCTCCCTATACATGTCTGAATATTATAACATTTAGGGTGATGACAAGTAAAGAGAACCCCTATATTAGTTGTTTTTTATTGTGTTAACTTAAATAAGTAATAGGTTGACACAAGGAAATGTTTATTTTATGATGATGAACATAACAAACGATAGAGGTGACGTATGGAAATTGTTGCGGAGAATAAAAAGAGTAAGGTAAATGTGTTAAGTCTCGTGCACTGCGGAATGTTCGCTTCGCTCATGATGATTGGGGCAAATATTACGAGTTTTGTACCCTTTTTAGTTGTGGGTGGGGTTCCGATTACGCTACAAACGTTTTTTGCAATTTTAGCAGGGCTGATTTTAGGGAGTCGCTTAGGGGCAATATCGATGGTGGTCTACATGTTTGTTGGGCTCGCAGGTGCACCTGTTTTTGCGAAGTTTACAGGTGGCTTTGGCGCGATTTTAAGTCCCACATTTGGATTTATTATCTCGTTTATATTCGTTGCTTATATCGCTGGTAAAATCGTCGAAAGGAAGGGAACACTGAACTATTTTATTTTTGCTGCCTTGTTTGCCACGACCGTTAACTATTTATTTGGAACGAATTGGATGTATTTTGCTTATAAGTTTTGGGCAGCTGCGCCAGACGTATTTACGTACAAGCTTGCATGGATTTGGATGTTGCCTCCATTACCAAAAGATATTTTACTCGCTGTCTTAGCGGGAATGTTTGGGCATCGTATGTTCAAAGTATTGAAAGTGAGGCAAAAACATGAATACTTACGCTGATTTAGCAGAAAAGGTTCTCACTGGATATGTACTGACAGATGAAGAAGCGCTGTCCGTTTTAGAAAGCCCAGATGAAGATTTACTACTGCTTCTTCATGCCGCTTATAAAATTCGGAAAATGTATTACGGGAATAAAGTGAAATTGAACATGATTTTGAATACCAAATCTGGATTATGTCAAGAAAACTGTGGCTATTGTGCGCAATCGATTGTGTCGAAAGCACCGATTGAAAAGTACTCAATGATGAAAAAAGAAGAAATCGTCGAAGGCGCTGCGCGGGCCGCAAAGCTAAATGCTGGGACTTATTGCATTGTTGCGAGTGGACGGGGCCCTGCAGACCGGGAGCTTAACATTGTCGTTGATGCGGTGAAAGAGATAAAGGCAACACATGAAAAAATGACTGTGTGCGCTTGTCTAGGATTGTTGACAACTGATCAAGCGAAAAGTCTGAAAGCGGCAGGGGTAGACCGTTATAACCACAATATTAATACGTCAGCTACCCATCATCCTTCTATAACGACTTCTCATACGTATGATGATCGTGTCGAGACGGTTGGACGTGCAAAAGAAGCAGGGATATCTCCGTGCTCTGGTGTAATTATCGGAATGGGGGAGACACTTGCGGATGTCATTGCGATGGGGAGAAGTTTACATGCATTAGATGCGGATTCAATTCCGGTGAATTTTTTACACGCTGTTGACGGCACACCGCTTGGCGGGACAGATGATTTAACGCCGAAGTATTGTTTAAAAGTACTCTGCTTGTTCAGGTTTATGAACCCGACGAAGGAAATTCGAATTTCTGGTGGACGCGAAGTAAACCTCAGGAGTCTACAACCTCTAGGTTTGTACGCAGCAAATTCGATTTTTATAGGAGATTACTTAACGACGGCAGGGCAAGAAAGTCAGTCTGATGAGCAAATGCTTGAAGATTTGGGTTTTGTAATAGATAGAGATGCAATGGATCAGGCCGTAACCGCCTACTAAAAAAGACTTCCCGCTGTGGGAAGTCTTTTTTAGTTATACGATTGCAAATGGTTGGAGAATATCTTTTTTTCGTTCCGTATGGAAGACGAGCACTTTATCAGTGGGTTCATACTTTTTACCATAAAAGTCTTCGTCCTTGTACGTGTGAATTTCATCATACGTTTTTGTCATCGCATCATAGATGTCCTTTTCACCAGCATCGCTAGGGGACCAGTATAAAATTTCAAGTTGGTTCGCTTCGCCAGTTGCCAGTGACTTGCGGTTATAACCGATTGACTGCGCATGTTCAAAATCTTCTCGTGCATAAAATTTTAACCGTTTGGCTGTATCTGTATCCTCATAATCAACAGGTTCGACTTCGAGTAGAATCGGTTTATCTTTTGTTTTCAATTGGTTCAGGAGCGTGCGCCCAAGGCCCATACCGCGTGCGCTCTTTGCGACAAATAGGTAATCAACAAAGACAAAGTTTTTAAACTCGACATACATCAATACATGATGCGGTCCTTCATCTTTCTTATAGACCGTTTTTTTGTCTTTCAGCAAAGCCTCCATATGTTCCTGTGATTTCATTTCTTCGACCGGAAAGTATTCGTTTAACTTTTTGTACCAGTTCAAAATATGGTTCCTCCAATGGTTTATTTACCCGGAGCTTTTATTTTGGATTGTGAAACCGAGGAAAAAAGAAGGGCTAGAAAAAAGTCCTCATTATTTACAATACCCTCATCATATCAAATTAAACACATTATTGTGAATTTATTTATTTTATTTATTTGAAACTAATCTTTTCCTGAGACGTATAAAATAGTAGGATGACAGACTGAATGTGTTAGAAAAGAGGGGTTAAATGATTAACTTAATTATTTTTACAGTCATAGTTGGAATTTTGACGAGCTTCGTGATTGTTCCATTTACGATTCATGACAAAGAGTCAAAAAAACCGATTTCATATAATCGATGGACAGCTTTAGCAGCAACGGCAATCTTAGTGATCGTAATTGCTTTTGGGTTTTACTACGTCACAAACTTAGATCGGAATTGGACGTCTCTTTGGATTTTATTCCTTGTTGCGACGTTATTGGGTTCGGTCGTAGCTGGTGGAAAAGAACGAAAGTTGAAAATTGGCTTGTTTTTAGTGACGTTGGTATTTGGTGCTTATCTGTTAAGTGCCCCCCTGTTCAATGCCAATAAGAAATACAAAGTGGTTGAAATGGCAGAGCAAGTGGAAATTACAGCATTTGACGAAACGAAAACGCCTGCAAGTGTACCGCCGAAATTTGCACGGAATAAAATGAAAAAAGCTTTCGGTCAAGTACCGAATACGAGTTACTATGAACTGGGTCGTTTACAAATTCAAAAAGTAAACGGCGCCTTTGTCTATATTGCGCCTGTTGAATTTTCGAGCTTTTTTAAATGGGTTAACGGCAAGACGACACCAGGTTATTTTACGATGAGCGCTACAGATTCTTCGGATAATCCAAAGTTTATTAAAACAGATATGCGTTACACCCCGTCTTCTTTCTTTGGGAAGCAAGTGGAACGTCATATTCGAATGGAAATGCCGAATTTAATCTTTTACGGAGATGTTCAATTAGAAGTCGATGATGATGGGAAACCTCATTATACGCGGACTTATGGTGATTTTATTACGGGACGTAATGGATTTAATGCAAAAGGGGTAGTTGTCGTCGATTCAGAAACAGGCGCGACCAAAAAGTATGCATTAAAAGATGTGCCCGCATTTGTTGACGGTGCGGTATCGCCGGAAGCGGTGAGTTTACAAAATAGTTACTATGGAAATTACATCCATGGGTTTTGGAATTCACTCATTGGGAAAAAAGACGTAAAACTTCCTTCTGATGAAGGGACAAGAGCCAACGTCAGCCCGATCTTTGACGAGAAAGGTCATATGTATTACTTTACCGATTTCACGAGTCCTAAAGAAGGTGTCGATTCGATGCTCGGCTATGCGTTAACGGATGGTCGTACAGGTAAAGCGACGTATTATACGGGGAATCTTGAAGAATCTTATATGGATTCACAAGGTGCTCTACAAATTATTGCAAAGAAGTTTATTGAAAAGCAATGGTCTGGAGAAATGCCTGTGTTGTACAACTTTTACGGAGAAGCAAGTTGGTTAACGCCAGTATTAGATTCAAATGGGTTCCTCCAAAACTACTTTATCGTATCTGCGGCAAATCCTGAGATCTCCGTATACGGGAACACGCCGAATGAGGCATTGAAACTCTATAAAACAGCACTTCAACGGGGCGGTAGTAGCGTTGATGGAAGTTCCGATGCAGAAGAAGCTAAGACTGCCGTAACTGTTTCACGTGTTTTCAAGGAGCGCGTTGGCGATTTTACGCTTGTTTCAATATTAGGAGAAGACGGTCGTAGTTTCCTCGTGTCTTCTGAAGTTGTCCCGCTTGCAATCTATATCCAAGAAGGGGATAAACTGTCCCTGACTTATTTGGAAACAGGTGAGTTATTCTTACCAGTAAAAGAATTGACAAATGTCACAATCGATTAACGTGAACTGTTGTTTAATAGGAATTTCTTTACTTTAAGCAGGAAATGATGGGTCAATCTATTGATTGGTCATTTCTTGCTTTTTTATGTTTAAATGAGGACGCCAATTCCCACACTGGAAAAGGAAAGTGGAAGTGCATATCGATTGCGCATAGAGCTAAAAATTTGTACAATTAAGTCAAAGTTAGTCAAAGTCAATGAAGGGTCGCCTGAAATGAAAGAGGTGAAGAAATGCGAAATATTTCTGACATCATAGAAGGATATTTAAAAGCAATTATAGAAGAAGAGCAGAACGGTACAATTGAAATTAAACGAAACGAAGTCGCTGAGAAATTTCAATGTGTTCCTTCGCAAATTAACTATGTGATTAACACCCGATTTACAGCTGAACGTGGCTATGCAGTCGAATCGAAAAGAGGCGGTGGCGGGTACATCCGTATTTTTCGTGTTCAAGCAAATACACGTAAAGATTTAATTGAACATATACTAGCGGGTCTTCAAACAGGTGTGTCCCATCGAATGGCTGTTGATGTGGTTTATCGATTGCTTGAAGAAGACGTCCTCACCGAACGAGAGTCGAAACTGATTCTCGCAGCTGTGGACCGAACGACGATCCGTATTCCTTTGCCAGAACGCGATGAATTACGTGCGCGTATTTTACAAGCAATGCTGATTACGCTGCTTTATGAAGAATTATGAATGTGAGGTGACCGCTTATGCGCTGTGAAAGTTGTAAAGAACGACCAGCTTCTGTAGTGATTACAAAAGGTTTCGTTGGAGAGTCAGCGGAACGTCATTTATGTGAGAAGTGTGCTTTTCAATCAGAAGCATTTCATTTCGATCCTAATCAAGAACCGCTGTCGATTCAACAATTTTTATCACATTGGTTTGGCGCTGCAGATTCTTTTCAGACACAACCTAAAATGCAAGGGAATGCGGCCAATGACCTTGAATGTCCAGATTGTAAGCTGACCTTTGGAAAGTTTTTAGACATCGGGAAGTTTGGTTGTCCGACTTGTTACGGTACATTTCGAGAACGTTTACCCAATGTTTTTGGAAAACTGCATAATGGTCACACAACGCATACAGGAAAAATCCCCGTGTCCTTCAATGAAATTTACGTCATTAAGCGTAAAATCGAAGAAGTCCGAACGAAAATGCAAGAAGCCGTTGCCGCAGAGCGCTTTGAAGAAGCGGCAGCCCTGCGTGATGAAGCAAATGCACTGCAACAAAACTTGACGCATGGAGGCGAAGAAAACCAAGTCGATTGATAAATTTATAAATAATGAAGTAATCGGGTGGATGACGACTGGCGGTGAGCACCCCGATATCGTACTCGCAACAAGAATCCGTTTGGCGCGGAATTTAAGGGGGTACGCATTCCCAATCGCATCTAAGGAAGATGATGCACTGGTTGTGGATAAAATGGTTGCAAGTGCGCTACAGGACGGGGAGTGCGGTGAGCAATACACGTACTTAAAAATGTCAGAGCAACTAAAACTCGACCGTGAAATACTCGTGGAAAAGCATTTAATAAGTCCACAGCTTGCGAACCCAGAACGTGCAGGCGCAGTCTTGCTTTCTAAAGACGAGACACTCAGCATTATGATTAATGAAGAAGATCATGTGCGTATCCAGTGTATTTATCCCGGATTACAACTAGATGAGACGTATCGACAAGCAAATGCTGTCGATGATATTCTTGAAAAAGAACTGCCCTATGCATTCGATGAAGAATTCGGCTATTTAACAAGTTGTCCGTCGAATACTGGAACAGGGATGCGGGCATCGGTCATGATGCATTTGCCAGCGCTCACGATCACAAAGCAGATTGACCAAATCATACCTGCGATTTCACGGTTAGGACTTGTCGTTCGAGGAAGCTACGGAGAGGGCAGCAAAGCGCTCGGTAACATTTACCAAGTGTCTAACCAAATCACCCTTGGTAAAACAGAACAAGAAATTTTAAGGGAATTGAATAATATCACCGCTCGTTTAATTGGACATGAGCGCAAATCCAGGGAAAAATTACTTGAAAACTCAAAGTTAGCGGTAGAAGATCGGGTTTTTAGATCGCTTGGAACGCTAACATATGCACGTTTACTTCAAATCGGCGAAGCCGCTAGGTGTTTATCAGATGTTAGACTTGGCATAGATATGGGTATTATTGAAGATATGGATATTTCAGTGATGAATGAACTTATGATTTTCATGCAACCGGGTTTTCTCCAACAATATGCAAATACAGAGTTAACACAAGAGGAACGAGATGTTTGTAGAGCGAAACTTTTTCGCGAACGTCTTTCGAGTGACCACGCAACATCTGCACCTAAGAAAACGTCAGAAGAGTAGGATTAGTAAAACGTTAACGTTTCAGCAATCATTTTATTTTAAAGCATATGATTACGTATAAGCATACTAGAAATAGACGAAATAGATAGAAGGAGAGGACTGGATTATGATGTTTAACCGATTTACACAACGCGCACAAAAAGTATTACAACTTGCCCAGGAAGAGGCCATTCGTATGAAGCATGAATCGATTGGTACTGAGCATATCTTGTTGGGGTTAATTCGCGAGGGCGGTGGGATTGCTGCAAAAGCACTTGAAGCCATTGAAGTTGATTTTGCAACAATCGAAGAAGGAATCGATAAGCTTGTAGGAGCTGGCACGAAAGACGTTGGCCCTATCGTTCACTACACGCCGCGTGCGAAAAAAGTAATTGAGCTTTCGGTAGATGAATCTCGTAAATTAGGCCACTCATATATCGGTACGGAGCATATCTTGCTCGCACTGATCCGTGAAGGAGAAGGCATCGCAGCGCGTGTACTAAACAATGCAGGCGTAAGTTTGAACAAAGCACGTCAACAGGTCCTTCAACTTCTAGGCAGTAATGAAAGTTCAGCAAGCTCGTCTACGAATACATCTTCAGCTGCGACGCCTACGCTTGATGGGTTAGCACGTGACTTAACCGAAGTGGCACGAGAAGGTCTATTGGATCCAGTGATAGGTCGTAGCAAAGAAATTACACGCGTCATCGAAGTATTGGCGCGTCGTACGAAAAACAATCCAGTCCTCATAGGAGAACCTGGTGTTGGGAAAACTGCGATTGCAGAAGGGCTTGCGCAACAAGTTGTGAACAATGAAGTGCCAGAAATCCTTCGCGACAAACGAGTCATGACATTAGATATGGGGACTGTTGTTGCGGGGACAAAATACCGCGGTGAATTTGAAGACCGCATGAAAAAAGTAATGGAAGAGATTCGACAAGCAGGTAACGTCATTTTATTCATTGATGAGTTGCATACATTAATTGGTGCAGGTGGTGCAGAAGGTGCCATTGATGCATCAAATATCTTAAAGCCATCCCTCTCAAGAGGCGAGCTGCAATGTATCGGCGCAACAACATTAGATGAATACCGTAAATACATCGAAAAAGATGCGGCGTTGGAAAGACGCTTCCAACCCATTCAAGTTGACGAGCCATCTGTTGAAGAGTCCATCCAAATTTTGTCAGGACTCCGGGATCGTTATGAAGCCCATCACCGTGTGAAAATTACAGATGAAGCAATTGAGGCTGCAGCGAAAATGGCAGATCGTTATATTTCTGACCGTTTCCTTCCTGACAAAGCAATTGACCTCATTGACGAGGCGGGTTCAAAAGTACGCTTACGTTCGTACACAACCCCTCCGAATTTGAAAGAACTTGAATTACAATTAGATGCCATTCGTTCGGAAAAAAATGCCGCAGTTCAAAGCCAAGAATTTGAAAAAGCCGCATCGTTCCGAGATTCAGAACAGAAGATGAAAGAAGAACTAGACCAAACGAAGTCTGCATGGAAAGAAGAGCAAGGGAAGACTGAGTCTCAAGTGACTGTGAATGACATTGCAGAAGTCGTTGCGATGTGGACAGGAATCCCTGTTTCTAAAATAGCAGAGACCGAGTCTAATAAGTTGTTGAACATGGAAGAAGCGCTACATGAACGTGTAATTGGTCAAGCGGAAGCTGTTACGGCCATTTCACAGGCGATACGCCGTGCGCGTGCTGGACTTAAAGATCCAAAACGTCCGATTGGTTCGTTTATTTTCTTAGGCCCAACAGGTGTCGGGAAAACAGAACTTGCACGTGCGCTTGCGGAAACGATGTTTGGAGATGAAGATGCAATGATTCGTGTTGACATGTCCGAGTATATGGAAAAACACTCGACGTCACGTCTCGTTGGTTCCCCTCCTGGTTATGTAGGGCATGAAGAAGGCGGTCAATTGACAGAACTTGTGCGTCGTAAGCCTTATTCAGTTATTTTGCTGGATGAGATCGAAAAGGCACATCCTGACGTCTTTAATATTTTACTCCAAGTGTTGGAAGATGGCCGCTTAACAGATTCTAAAGGACGTTTGGTGGATTTCCGTAATTCAGTCATCATTATGACGTCTAACGTCGGTGCAACTTCACTTCAAAAAAATCGTTATGTCGGCTTTAACTTAAATGATTCAGACCATGATTATGAAGATATGAAATCTAAAATGCTTGAAGAGTTGAAAAAGGCATTCCGTCCAGAGTTTTTAAACAGAGTAGACGAAATGATCGTTTTCCATTCGCTTGAAAAAGAGCATCTACGTAAAATTGTCGGACTGATGGCGGAAGAA
Source organism: Sporosarcina sp. (assembly GCA_029263945.1). Lineage (GTDB taxonomy): Bacteria > Bacillota > Bacilli > Bacillales_A > Planococcaceae > Sporosarcina. The sequence continues at coordinate 2,626 of JARIDM010000275.1, read as the reverse complement.
CTGTCAACGCGTTTAAAAGAGCAAGATATTACGCTTACCCTAACTGATGCAGCACTTCTAAAGATTTCTGAAGTCGGGTATGATCCTGAGTACGGTGCGCGTCCGCTTCGTCGTGCGATTCAAAAACACGTTGAGGACCGTTTATCCGAGGAACTCTTAAAAGGCACTGTGTTAGCTGGCGGTGAAGTAATTGTCGATGTGGAAGACGACAAATTTACTGTAAAAGTAGCAGAAACAGTGAAGAAATAATATTATGGATTGGATAGTCCGTCTCTCTAAATCGGAGGAGATTGACTGTCCTTTTCTTCTATGGAGGCTTATATGGCAAAGAGAAAAACGAAATTTATGTGTAAAGATTGCGGGTATGAGTCGCCTAAATGGATGGGTCGTTGTCCTGGTTGCGGAGAATGGAATACGATGAACGAAGAAGTAGAGGTTGTCAGTAGTGGCCCACGCGGTACATTTCAACACTCTGAAAACGTGCGTCAAAAAGCCATCCCGATCAGTCAAGTGGAAATGATTGAAGAACCCCGTGTTAAAACAGAATTGAATGAACTGAACCGTGTACTAGGTGGGGGAATTGTGCCAGGCTCGCTGCTCTTAACTGCAGGAGATCCTGGGATTGGGAAGTCTACATTACTGTTACAAGTCTCTTCGTTACTAGCAAATCAAGGGCACCGTGTGCTCTATATATCAGGGGAAGAATCGATTCGACAAACGAAGCTACGTGCGGAAAGACTCGGTGTGTTGTCTGATGAGTTATACATTTATGCAGAAACAGATTTAGAACAAATCCACCACACGATTGAAGAGGTAAAACCTCGATTTGTAATTGTTGACTCCATTCAAACAATTCATCACCCAGAAGTGAAATCAGCACCTGGGAGTATTACGCAAGTGCGTGAAAGTACGGCCGAGTTAATGCGTGTTGCAAAAACACAAGGGATCGCGATTTTTCTAGTAGGCCACGTGACCAAAGACGGGCAAATTGCAGGGCCGCGTATTCTTGAGCATATGGTTGACACAGTGCTCTATTTTGAAGGAGAGCGTCATCACACTTACAGGATTTTACGGAGTGTAAAAAATAGATTTGGTTCTACAAATGAGATTGCGATATTCGAGATGGCTCAATCAGGTTTGAAAGAAGTGTTAAACCCCTCTGAACTGTTTTTGCGTGAGCGTTCTCAGGGGAGCGCAGGATCCACAGTCGTGGCTTCAATGGAGGGAACTCGACCTATTTTAGTAGAGATACAAGCACTTGTGACGCCTTCGAGCTTTAACTATCCAAAACGAATGGCTACAGGTTTAGACCAAAACCGTGTCTCTCTTCTCATGGCGGTACTCGAGAAAAGAATGGGCATGTTATTACAAGCACAAGATGCTTATATTAAAGTTGCAGGTGGCGTGAAACTAGATGAGCCAGCAATTGACTTAGCTGTACTCGTAAGTATTGTGTCAAGTTACCGAGATGAAGAAGCAGGGTTAGCGGATTGTTTTATCGGCGAAGTCGGGTTGACAGGTGAAGTGCGCCGTGTGTCACGAATTGAACAACGCGTCATAGAGGCAGCGAAACTAGGATTTGACCGTGCCATCATTCCAAAATCTAATCTAGGTGGTTGGGAATATCCAGAAGGTATTAAAGTAATCGGCGTAGAAACCGTAGCCGAAGCGCTTAAAATTGCTTTTAAAAGCAAGTGATTCGCCAACTTCATAATTAGTTGGCTTCTATTCTATAATGGCGCGTCGTTTTTGGGTCTGTTTCCCTATATATGTCGGAAATAATGAATCGATTTTATCAGATTAGTTGTAAAGGCATGTTATTGAAAGCGATTATGAGTAAATGTATGTATAATCAAAACAGGAGGTGATCTACATGTTGAGAAGAGTCGTTCAACTTTCATTTTTACTTATTGGCGGAACGCTAGGTGTTTTATTTTTACCGGAATTATTCGCATTAACATCGTTTGCAGATATCAGTTTAATTAACAACCCATTTGTATCTGCAGTGTTAGGGGCATTATTATTTTTCTTATTGAATTTATTTCTTACTACACCTGTCGTCAACGCCATTAAGTGGATGGAAGATCGTTTATTAGGTGCACCAATTCTCGATTTGTTATTTGGAACAGTGGGACTGATTGTTGGGTTAAGTGTTGCATTTCTACTGAGTTATTGGTTAGTTAGTACGAGAATCCCATTCGTTTCATCTGTCGTGCCAACCATATTATTCGTGATTCTTGGATATCTGGGATTCCAAGTTGGGTTTAAGCAACGAGATGAATTTATCTCTGCACTCCAATCTACAAAAGCAAGTGGTAAAAAGAAGGAAGCGGCAGATGAACCTAATGCTACTTCTAACGGTGCTTATTATAAGGTATTAGATACGAGTGTTATCATTGATGGACGCATTGCAGACATATCTGACACTGGGTTTTTGGAAGGTGTTTTAGTTGTCCCACAGTTCGTACTAACGGAACTTCAGCATATTGCAGATTCATCGGACACATTGATCATCGACACTTCGAACGCACATGCGGCCCCGGGTCCATCCCGGGGCTACGCCTGTCTGAGGGTCGCTTTCCCATCAATCGGACGCTTCGGTGTTCCGCGGCTGGGGCGTCGCAGG
>JARIDM010000274.1 GCA_029263945.1 Sporosarcina sp. | reverse complement strand
CGTTAATGGCAGTGGATGCTGCTGTGATGATGGTGGACGTCGCAAGGGGGATTGAACCCCAAACGATTAAGCTATTCAAAGTTTGTCGGATGCGCGGCATTCCCATCTTCACTTTCATTAATAAAATGGATAGACAAGGGAAAGAACCATTAGATTTAATGGAAGAACTAGAAGAAGTGCTTGGCATTCAATCTTATGCGATGAACTGGCCGATTGGCATGGGAAAAGAGTTTATGGGGATTTACGATATCTTTAACAATCGTATTGAACAGGTGCGGGCTGAAGGCGAAGAACGTTTACTTGCGTTAAATGAAGACGGAGAACTCGCAGAACCACATCCAATGACTGAAACGTCTTATTATAAACAGGCTTTAGAAGATGTTGCTTTACAAAAAGAGGCGGGCAACGAGTTTGATGAAGCATTGATCGCTAAAGGTGAATTGACGCCTGTGTTCTTTGGGAGTGCGTTAACGAACTTTGGTGTACAAACATTTTTAGAAACATTTTTGAAGTTTGCACCGCCCCCACAACCACGTATGACAGAAGAGAAAGAAGAAATAAGTCCGATGTCAGAAGAGTTCTCTGGCTTTATCTTTAAAATTCAAGCCAATATGAACCCGGCTCACCGAGATAGAATTGCGTTTGTCCGTATTGTTTCAGGTGTATTTAACCGGGGGATGAACGTGACAGTTCCTAGAATTGACCGTTCGTTTAAACTAACACAAACAACTCAGTTTCTAGCGGATGACCGTGAAACTGTAGATGAAGCAGTTGCTGGAGATATTATAGGACTTCATGATACAGGGAACTATCAAATCGGCGATACGGTTATCGGTGGAAAATCTAAATTCTCCTTCGATGCATTGCCTGTATTTACACCAGAACTATTTGTAAAAGTAACCGCAAAAAATGTGATGAAATCTAAGCATTTCCATAAAGGGATCTTACAACTCGTACAAGAAGGAGCAATTCAATACTACCGCACACTTCATACAGAGGAAGTATTATTAGGTGCAGTCGGCCAACTTCAATTTGAGGTTTTTGAGCACCGTATGAAAAATGAGTATAATGTAGAAGTTCAGATGGCGCATGCTGGTTCCAAAGTTGCGCGCTGGATTGAAAATGAAGAAGATGTCAAAGAGTCCATGGCAGGTCAACGCGCCATGCTTGTGAAAGATCGCTATGAACGTTTAGTTTTCCTATTTGAAAATGAATTTGCGCTGCGTTGGTTCCATGATAAACATCCCGACATTCGTTTGTATAGCTTAATGTAAGGGAAGACCTAGTAAGGTAGTTGTTGTCTTGCTAGGTCTTTTTTATGTTGAAAAATAGGTTTTAGGATTCACTTATTTGAAGAACTAGGTCGAATTCATTATGATATGAATAATGAGTATTTAGAAAAGAGGTTCAATATATGAAAATTAGTGATTTTTCGATAAAAAGGCCCGTATTTACAATTGTTATGATGTTTCTTGTCATCATTTTAGGGGCAGTTTCATTTTTTAGGATTCCTGTTACATTGATACCTGAGTTGAACCCACCTGTTGCTGTGGTTGTTTCCAGTTATCCAGGTGCCTCCTCCACGGAGGTCAGTGAAAAGATTACGAAGCCGCTTGAAGATAGTCTTTCGACAACGCCAGGATTGAAAACAATTCAATCTTCCTCGCAGGAAGGATCGAATCTTGTTTTTCTGATGTTTGATTGGTCGACGACAATTGACGATGTTCAGATGGATATTTTACAGCGGATTGACCAAGTCCCTGTTCCTGAAGGCGCAAATGCACCTCGCTTTTTAAAGTTTGACCCCTCTCAGTTTCCTGTAATTCAATTATCGCTTCGTATAACAGATGAAGCAGGAGATATTCGACAACTGGCTGAACAACTAGAACAAGAGTTACGTCGAACACCTGGTGTAGCAAGTGTTACAACGTCAGGTGAGCTTGTAGAAGAAGTGAAAATTACGCTGGATGAGAAAAAAATGGTCGAAAATGGTCTTGTCCAATCAGATATCGTTCAAATCATTCAAGCGAATAATGTTTCTATGCCAGGGGAACCAATTGAAACAGATGATAAAAAGCAATTGACAACGAGAATTGTCAGTATGCTTACGTCACCTGAGGAGATTAGTGACCTTATTATTCGAGAAAATCCAATTGACGGAAAGAAATTGAAAATTGGTGATGTTGGAAACGTCGCGTTAGGAGAAGCTGCTTCAACAACAGAAACACGTGCAAATGACGATCCGGCTGTTCTGATGTCTGTACTTCAAGAATCAGGAGCGAATACAGCAGATGTCTCCACGTCCTTTAAAGCGGCATTGGATGACCTTCTTGAAACGGAAGCATTTAAAAATGTAAAATCAGATATTTTATTTGACCAAGGAGATTATGTAAAGTTAGCCATCGCCAATATTGGTCAATCGTTAGTTTTGGGTGGTCTTTTTGCAATGCTCGTATTGTTCTTTTTCTTACGCGGCATTAAAAGTCCAATCATTATCGGGATTGCGATTCCGTACTCTGTCATTGTGACGTTTGTCCTCATGTATTTTGCGAATTTCTCGTTAAATATTATGACACTTGGTGCATTGGCGCTAGGGATTGGGATGCTGGTCGATAATGCCATTGTTGTAATTGAAAATATTGAGCGGCATTTAGCGATGGGCAAAGAGCCAAGACAGGCAGCCATCGAGGGATCGAAAGAAATTGGAGGTGCGATTACAGCTTCCACGTTAACGACGCTTGCTGTATTTGTACCCGTAATTTTTATAAGTGGTTTGATTGGCCAAATTTTTACTGAATTTGCACTGACGATTTCATTCAGCTTATTTGCTTCGTTGGTTGTCGCTTTGACTGTTGTGCCATTGATGGCGAGTCGCATGTTAAAAACACCAAAACGAGATATTGCTGCGAGAAGACGTCGTTCCAAATCACTTAATCACTTTGACGCATCCGTAAAATGGGCGTTGGGCCATCGGACGATTGTCTTGGTCCTCACAGCATTGATGTTAGTCTTTAGTGGATTTAGTTTATTTAAAGTTGGGACTGAATTTTTACCAGCTACTGATGAAGGCTTCGTAAGTGTGTCTGTAGATTTACCAAATGGTTCTGCTTCATCTGCAACAGAAGATGTTGTTGACCGAATTGAAGCCGAATTGAAAAAGCATGATGATGTAGAAGTGTATGTCAGCCTAACAGGTGGAACGCAAGAAAGTTTAGCGCAAGGTGCGTCTGAAGCTGAAAAAGCTGAGATTTATGTAAAAATGGTGCCTTTAGCAGACCGAGATCGTTCTGTTTTCGAATTTGTCGATGAGGTGCAACCAAAAGTTTTAAAAGAAATTGGGGATGATGCGAAAGTTAGTTTTGACTTACAAACCGCATCAGGTTCCACGCCAAATACGTTGAATTTCTCCTTGAAAGATACGAATGAGAAACGATTGGATGATGCAGTTACAGCTTTGAATGAAGAACTTACCAGTATGGATGCTGTATTGGAAGTGTCCAATTCACTGCAAGATACCGTTGAAGAAATTCAAATTGAAGTGGATCGTGAAAAAGCATCTGCAAAGGGACTTGTGCCTTATGAAATTGCTCAAACTGTTAACAGTATTACGCGTGGTGAATTATCAGCTCAAATCATTAGTGAAGAGGATGCTGTTTATAGTGTTTACGTCCAGTATGATGAACAGTATCGAAATAGTACAGAACAGCTGAAGACGTTAAAGTTAAGGAATCAGCTTGGAGAATTTGTCAGCTTGAGTGAAGTAGCGTCAATAGATATTGCTGAAGGTCCAGTTGCAATCGAACGAGTGGATCAAGCACATTCTGTTAATTTCACGGTCAAATATGCTTCTTCTGAAACGTTGGGAGACATGACAGGAAAAGTAAATCAGATAATAGAAGAACTGGATTTACCTAAAGAAATTGACTTTACATTTGGTGGTGACCGTGAACTCTTTGAAAGTGCGATAAATGATATGTTACTTGCACTCGTGCTTGCAGTTGTCCTTGTATATATCGTGATGGCAGCGCAATTCGAGTCATTCAAATATCCATTTGTGATTATGTTCTCTGTTCCATTAATGATTATTGGGGTTGCTATTGGCTTGTTTGTTACTAGTACGCCAATTAGTGTGACAGCAATAATTGGGATCCTAGTCCTCGTTGGGATTGTCGTCAACAATGGGATTGTCCTTGTCGATTACATTAATCAAAGAAAAGCTGCAGGTTTGTCTTCTTATGATGCCATTATCGCATCGGTTCGGGACCGTGTGCGTCCGATTATGATGACAGCATTAACGACCATACTTGGCTTATTGCCACTTGCTTTGGGGTTAGGAGAAGGAACGGAGTTGAACCAGCCAATGGGG
>JARIDM010000241.1 GCA_029263945.1 Sporosarcina sp. | reverse complement strand
ATTTAGCCTAAGAACTCTCAAACCTATTTTATATCGGTGGAGCAAATTAAGATTATGATGAAATTGACTCCAGTACATATAGCTCTACATGTTTTTGTATGTTTTCAGCAAAATTGACCATAATAACAATGGAGGTGGTTATCAATGCAAGTGATCCAAAAAATTAGTCTCGCACTCGTTATTATTGGCGCACTCAACTGGGGATTGGTTGGATTTTTCCAATTTGATGTGGTCGCCCAGCTAGCTGGTGGATCCGATCAAACTTTTGCTCGGCTTATCTATATCCTCATTGGGATTTCAGGTCTGATTAATTTAGGTTTACTCTTCGAAACTGTCCGTGACCGTGAAGTTGCACCAATCGAACGGACCGAAGCTAAAGAAGTTTAAAAAAAGACATCTCCCAGCATAGCATTTGCTAACGGGAGACGTCTTATTTATACGTTTATGCCCAACCACGGAAACGTGATGCTTCTGCAGTTGCGCGAACACCAACCATATAAGCCGCTAAACGCATATCAATATTACGTGTCGTCGCAGTTGTATAAACATTATCAAAAGCTTCAACCATTTTTTCTCTTAGTCTTGAACGCACTTCTTCTTCAGTCCAGTAGTATCCCATGTTATTCTGTACCCACTCAAAGTAAGATACGGTAACACCCCCAGCACTTGCTAGTACATCAGGAACTAGAAGGATACCTCGTTCAGTAAGTATTTGCGTCGCTTCTGCCGTAGTTGGACCATTCGCAGCTTCAACAACAATGCTCGCTTTAATTTTATGTGCATTTTCTTCAGTAATTTGGTTTGCAATCGCTGCTGGTACAATGATATCACAATCGAGTTCAAACAATTCTTTGTTTGTGATTGTATCTTCAAAAAGCGTCGTTACTGTTCCGAAACTGTCTCGACGGTCAAGTAAATAATCGATATCCAGTCCTTCTGGATCATGAAGGGCACCATAAGCATCAGAAATCCCAACTACTTTTGCGCCAGCATCGTGAAGGAATTTAGAGAGGAAGCTTCCTGCGTTACCAAATCCTTGGATAACGATTCGAGCACCTTTCATCTCAATTCCACGTTTTTTAGCCGCTTCTTCAATTGCAATCGTTACACCTTCAGCTGTAGCACGGTCGCGTCCTTGTGAACCACCTAAAACAATCGGCTTACCTGTGATAAACCCTGGTGAGTTGAATTCATCAATTCGGCTATACTCATCCATCATCCATGCCATAATTTGAGCATTTGTAAACACATCTGGAGCTGGGATATCTTTTGAAGGTCCCATTACCTGACTAAGCGCGCGAACATATCCACGGCTTAAGCGCTCTAATTCTCCCATTGACATTTCACGAGGATCACAAATTACCGCACCTTTACCTCCACCATAGGGAAGGTTAACAATTCCACATTTCAATGTCATCCACATTGAAAGTGCTTTCACTTCTATATAATCAACTTCTGGATGGAAACGAACGCCACCTTTTGTCGGACCAACCGCATCGTTATGTTGTGCACGGAAACCAGTAAATACTTTTACCTTACCATCATCCATACGAATCGGAATTCGCACTTCAACCATACGCATAGGGTCTTTTAAAAGTTCATACATACCATCGTCGTAGCCGAGTTTGTCGAGCGCCTCTTTAATGACTTCTTGTGTGGACGTAAGTAGCTTCATGTTTTCAGTCAATTGTATTTTCGCCTCTTTGATTAAAATATTTTCTTCGGAGTTAGTATAACATATATCTGTATGCCTTTAAACTCTTTCTTTTTAGAAAATTAGCTGTACTACTTTCAACAATTAAACAAATACTTGTTTAATTCTTTCTAATGCCCAATCAATTTCTTCTTTTGTAATTACAAGAGGGGGCGCAAAGCGAATCACCGTGTCATGTGTCTCTTTACATAATAAACCAAGATCTTTAAGTTTTTCGCAGTAAGGGCGCGCTTCTTCTATAAGTTCTACCCCTATAAATAAACCGCGACCTCTTACTTCTTTTATAGATGGATGATCAATTTTCTTCAATTCATCCATAAAATAATTTCCGAGGTTTAATGAATTCGCTGCAAGTTCCTCTTCTTCAAGTACCTCGAGCGAAGCGATTGATACCGCACAAGCCATTGGATTACCACCAAATGTAGATCCATGTGATCCAGGCGTGAATACTCCTAAAATGTCTTCATTAGCGACGACACATGAAATCGGGAATACACCGCCACCAAGTGCCTTTCCTAAAATATACATATCAGGTTCGATAGCTTCCCACTCACACGCGAACATTTTACCTGTTCTGCAAAGACCTGCTTGAATTTCATCAGCGATAAATAAAACGTTATGTTCTTTACAAAGCGCACGTGCTGCTTTAATAAAGCCAGCTGGAGGGATTAAAATACCCGCTTCACCTTGAATTGGTTCAATTAGAAAAGCAGCTGTATTTGGCGTAATTGCAGCTTCAAGTGCAGCAAGATCCCCAAATGGTACAAGTTTAATGCCAGGAAGCATCGGACCAAAGCCGCGTTGATATTCAGGTTCTGATGATAAAGAAACAGCGGTCATCGTTCGACCGTGGAAGTTACCGTTACAGGCAATAATTTCTGCTTGGCCTTCTGCAACGCCTTTCACATCGTAAGCCCAACGACGTGCAGTTTTAATCGCTGTTTCAACAGCTTCTGCACCTGTGTTCATAGGGAGTGCCATTTCTTTACCTGATAGTTCACAAATCTTCTCATACCATGGCCCTAATTGGTCGTTATGGAACGCACGCGATGTAAGGGTTACACGATCTGCCTGCTCTTTTAATGCATTAATAATTTTAGGATGACGATGACCTTGGTTTACAGCTGAATAAGCTGCGAGCATATCCATATATTTATTTCCTTCTGGATCTTTCACCCAAACGCCTTCAGCTTCAGAGATTACGATCGGTAGAGGATGATAATTTCTCGCTCCAAACTTATCCGTTTGCACAATTACTTTTTCTGATACTGACACAAAATCCCTCCTCTAATTTCATTGGCAGACTACGTGTCAAGAATAGTCTGCCTATTATGTTTTTATTATAGCATCTCTGAAGTGGTTTTACCTTGCATATGAAGTTGTAAATAATCAGGTCCACCAGCTTTTGAATCTGTACCTGACATGTTAAACCCACCAAATGGCTGATAACCTACAATCGCGCCTGTACAACCACGGTTAAAGTACAAGTTTCCGACGTGGAAATCTTCGCGTGCTTGTTCGATATGTTCACGGTTATTTGTAATGACTGCACCTGTTAATCCGTAATCTGTATTGTTGGCAATCGCAATCGCCTCGTCAAAGTTTTTCGCTTTCGTTAAACCGACAACTGGGCCAAATATTTCTTCTTGCATAATGCGTGCTGTTGGCGCAAGGTCAGTAAATACAGTTGGGGCAACGAAGTAACCTTTAGAATCATCGCCTGTTCCGCCGACAAGAAGACGCCCTTCTTTTTTACCAATTTCAATGTAATTCATGATTTTATCATAAGAGGCTTGATCGATCACTGGTCCTGTAAATGATTGATTATCAGCAGGGTCACCGTGTGTAACTGCTTTCGCAAGTTCTTCAACACGTGCA
>JARIDM010000237.1 GCA_029263945.1 Sporosarcina sp. | reverse complement strand
TCATCCAATGAACTGGACGTAGGGCATACGAGTGAAATGCATGCCCAAGTTCATGGGCTAATGTAGCGACATTCGACATTGAGCCACTATATGTCATAAAAATGCGCGACTGCTCTGATACTGGCATTCCTGTACAAAAACCACCTGGTCTTTTGTTTGCGCGATCTTCGGCTTCAATCCAATTCTCTTCAAATGCTTTTCGAGAAAATGCTTCCATCTCAGGACCAAATTCACCAAAGTGTTTTAATATAAATGCTGCACCTTCTTGAAAATCAAGTTTTTTAGTTGATTTTGTAACGGGTGCGTCAATGTCATACCAGTTCAGTTTTTCTGTTCCCAATATTTTTGCTTTTGCATGCAAATACTCAACAAATGGAGCTTTATTTGCTCCAATAGCTCCCCACATTGCATCTAGCGTCTCTTCACTCATTCTGTTACGAAGGAGCGGTTCTTTCAGTACAGAATCCCATCCGCGTTTTTCATATACTGCAAGCCTAAAACCAGCCAAATGATTTAATGTTGTAGCAAATAACTCTTCTTTCGCTTTCCAAGCTTCTTCAAGTTTCTTAAATGAGTTTTTGCGTACATCTGCATCGATATGAGAACTTAAATTAGCAGCTTGCCCAACAGACATTTCCTTTTCTTCACCATCAACTTTGACCGTAACTTGGATATCTCCAACAAGCTGATCGTAAAGCTGTCCCCAACTGTGATAGCCATCTACGCTTAGGGATGTGATTAAACCTTCCTCTGCTTCTGATAATTTCAATGCCACTTCGTTTCGCCACTCATTGAGAACAAAAGAAAAATCTTTCAGTGCGTCAGAGGCTAATAACGCTTCCCAAACACGATCCTCAACTTTGGCTAACGTTTGTTGAAAAGCTAGCATGGCTGTCTGGTAATTCGCACCCAATGATCCTGTTTCTCCCTGTAAAAGTAACGCTTTTTTATCTTTCGTATTCGCAGCAAGAAAACATCCGATAACAGCACTTGCTTCTTGGTAGTTAATTGAAGTATCTCTGACCATCTCAATTAAATTTGCAACTTCCTCCGCATCTTTTTCCGATTGTGGCGGTTCGAATGTCGTAAGTTTACTTTTTAGGTGGGTAATCTTCTCTTTCACGTTATCAAGATGTGTGCGTAGTTCAGAAGAGTCACTTCCCCCCTCGAAAAAAACATCTAAATCCCATACTTCTGCGTATTTCTGCTGTGTCATTGTGCTTCCCCTCCAACATTTTAAATCTTCTAAATATACACATCCATTGTAACATGAAACTTCGGAAAGCGAATCAATTCATTTGTGATTAAACCTTCACATGTTCCACCGCAGAAGCACCAATTCCTATGTATACTATTTACTTAGGAGGATTTTGTATATGTTACGAATTATAAGTATGGCACTGTTACTTATCAGCACTTTTATCATTAGCAATATGGCTGAAATAATACCTTTCAACGCGCAAACAACTACTGAAATTTTAAATAGACTTCCTATGCATTTCTTACCTGCGAACTACGTATTAATTCTTTGGATTCTAATTTATGCGTTACTCGGATTTTGGATATACGGCGTAGCACGCAGCAGACATAAGACGCCAACAAATACCTTAAATAAAAGAACCGTTCTATTTATTCTTAGTTCTATTCTCAACATTTTATGGGTACTCCTTTGGCATTATGAGTTTTTTTATTGGACATTACTTGTGCTTATAGGATTACTGATTGTAGTAGCGATTTTATATTTCTCCTATCCAAAGAATGAAAATCGCTTTTCAGAGAGAATCCCCATCTCTATTTATTTCAGTTGGGTAATTATTTCCTTTTTCATTGTCATCATTTATATGCTAACTTTGCATGAATGGAATGGTTGGGGACTTAGCAATTCACTCTGGACTGTTATATTCCTAACGCTGTTAACAGCCATCTCTTTACACTTTTTACATCACTACCGAGATATTGCATTCAACGCAGTTTTCATGTGGGTATTTATTGGCATTGCAGTACATAATGGCATTGACTCATTATTTGTTTGTACAGCAGCCTTATTCTTAACTGCTGTCATTGGAACAAGTTTTGCCCTTATGAAAAAACAGCCAGAAAAAGCCTAACAAAATGCCTCACTCCAAAATGGAGTGAGGCATTTTTTAAGTTCTTTTAAGCAAGCGTGGTGCAGTTGTAAACAGTAAGACTGCTACGATTGCAGATAATATTGTTGCTGGAACCATATAGGATGCATTATAAATCAAAGAATACAGCCAAGCAGGTTGACCTTCTGGTGCAAATTCTCCGAAGAACACAATCCCCCCAATAAAATGAATGATATAACGCAATAACCCACCAATTACAGTACCTACTACAATAGGTGCAATCATTGCATTTTTACCACTCTTCACATTTCGAAGTAACCATCCACCAGTTACTGCAGCTAGCCCAACGACTGTATACGCAACAAAATAGTCTAGTCCAGCTTGTATAGGGGTAAAGACGTAACCGCCAGCCATCAATTGCAAGAGACCGCTCGTAAAGCCCGTTAGCATCCCCCCAACCAATCCCCATCTAAATGCCATGATAATGATTGGCAGCATCGATAATGTGATAGACCCCCCTTGTGGAAATGAGAAGCCAATCTTATCCAATATAAATGAGATTGCGCCAAGTATTGCGACTTCTAATAATAATTGTAATCTTTTTCTCTCCAAAACGTTCTCCCCCTACTCAATATTTCGGTGGGACGTAGATACAGTTCCAAGTTCCAGGCAATAAAAAAAGACCTCCCGGATAGAACGGGACATCTATTATTAAGAAGAAGCAAAGCCTACTTCCTCTATTTATGTCTGTTTCCATCCACATCCCTACGCAAGTTCAAACTTACAGGTTCAAAGGGTCAGAATACGATATTCTATCTCAGCTCAAACGGCTCCCCTAGTGGCTTATCTATGAAGTTGTCTGTTTAATTGTATAGGATACGTTTATTTAATGCAAACTGTTTTAAAGAAGCGTTGTTAACATACATGGTTTACAAACAAAAGAAAGGTGGAGTTCCTTGTCAAATCATAAATTACTAAGTGCACTTAGCTATTTCAGTGTATTCTTTTTACCTTTGCTGCTACCCTTTGTTATTTATGTCGTTTCTGAGGAACAAGAGGTCAAACGGCATGCAAAACGCTCTTTAATTTCACATCTCATTCCAGTCATTATATTAATCACTGGGTTTATCCTATTTTCACTTTCCCTTTTTTCCATTGACAATCAACTCGTGAGCGTAATGAATGGGGGCTTTGACTTTTGGCGGATGGCACCGTTCATTTTTACATTTCTATATAGTTTACTTTTCCTAATCATTCTAATTTGGAATGTCTACCAGGGCGTCAAAGTACTCAAATAACTCAAATCTTTCCTAAAAACGTTGTATTTCTTTAAGTTCACAAGCTTTTTTTGTGTGCTTATTTACCCTATGGTGTAGGATATAAATACACGAACGTTAGAAAGGATTTGAAGTAAATGATTGCTAAAACTCAAAAAGATATTGAAGGACTAAAAATAATCGGTAAAATTGTTGCTGAAATAAGAGATACAATGAAAGATGAAACAAAACCTGGGATGACAACAAAAGAAATTGATGAACTAGGCGGACGTCTTTTCAAAGAAAAAGGCGCTATTTCCGCTCCAATCGATCAATATGATTTTCCTGGTTACACATGTATTAGCGTTGGCAATGAAGTGGCACATGGCATTCCTGGATCACGCGTTATTAAAGACGGAGATCTCGTGAACATAGATGTATCCGGTTCTTTTGGGGGTTATTTTGCTGATACGGGCATCTCATTTGTTGTCGGAACACCTGACGCACAAAAACAAAAACTATGTGATGTAGCTCAAATTGCATTCGATCGAGCGATGACCCGCGTAAAAGCAGGATCGAGTTTAAATGGCATTGGTAAAGCGGTTGAACGTGCTGCAAAGGAAAATGGCTTAGCCGTTATCCGAAACCTGACTGGCCACGGGATTGGCAAAGCATTACATGAAGAACCCCAACATATTTTAAACTATTATGACGCATGGGACACGACTTTACTAAAAGAAGGAATGGTCCTTGCAGTTGAACCATTTATCTCTGAAAAAGCTGAAAATATTATTGAACTCGACGATGGATGGACATTTGTAACACCAGACAACTCACTCGTTGCACAAATTGAACACACAATTATCGTTACAAAAGATAAGCCAATTATTTTAACACAGCGATAATGGATGAAAAAGGTTATTGAAATGTGGTTTAGTCAACCGATTTCAATAACCTTTTTTTATTTTTTTGCTTTTGGATTTCTTTTATAGGCTGTGCTTTGCTGTAACTTTCCATTACGCCAAACTTTCTCTATGGGTTGCATCTCTTTCGTTAACTTTCTATAATCCCTTTCCTCATGTGGAGATAATAAAGAAAGGACTTCTCCGTCTGCCCCCGCTCTACCTGTTCGACCAGATCGATGCAAGTATTGTTCAACTGTGTGTGCAGTGTCTACATGGATGACATGTGTCAATCCTTCAATATCCAGACCTCTTGCCGCCAAGTCTGTTGCAATTAAAACAGCCGTTTTCCCTTTTCTAAAACTTTCAAGCGCTTCTTGTCTTTCTAATGAACGCATATTCGCATGTAAAACAGCAATTGGTGCTTTATTATATTGTAGTTTCATTTCTTTCATCCGTACTTGGTCTACATTATTTACGAATGCAAGTGCATGCAAGCCTTTAATATGCGATAAGCCTCGTAATATATCGGTCTTATCACGTACGGGGGTCTTAATGTAAGAATGTATCACTTTCCCTGTCTGTGGTACATCCTCGGTGCTTACGTGAAGTCGAATTGGATCTTTCATAAAGTCTGCAGCAACGCGCTCAATTTCATCAGTAATTGTTGCAGAAACAACAGCAACCTGACGATCAGGACTAGCACCATCAATCATGTTTTTTACAATCACTCGATGTTCTCGTG
>JARIDM010000229.1 GCA_029263945.1 Sporosarcina sp. | reverse complement strand
AAAAAACGTGCACTACTTTTACGACTATAGACCTTTAAGGTACATTGATTCACTACCCATCTTCTCGTATCAATTCTTTTTGTTTAGGCACATTACCTTTTCTATAACTTCAGAGCTTGCCGCTTGTACCCTTTGTTTTCAATAATAGGCTTTCTGCTCTGCCATGATTCCAACATTTCAAGTAAGTACGCCTCCACCTTTTTCAAATGCTTTTTACTTTTAGTTAGACGCACTTCTATTAGACATTGATTGATATGCATATAAAACGTAAATAAACGAGTTCTTTCTCCCGATTTACGATTTGTCATCGACATCAAATCAAATACTATTTTTTGCATTTTTAGCTTCAGCTCATTTTGTTCGACTGCATCAATTTCAGAATAGGCGCGAACTAACGCTAAGCATTCTTTCAATAATAAAAGTACGTAATCAGTTATTGACACTGCAGAGAAAATGGAGTTTAACACAAATAAGATTCTAGGAGAAGAAACATCCTTAATTTTAATGGTTGGTGCAAATCCAGGGTAGCAAACTTCAATCGATTTAATCGATACAAGTACAACTGCGCTTGATATTAATGGTATCTCGGTCTTAACAAATGAAACAGCTAACGAGACAATTTCTAAAATAGGCAAAGCCTTCGAAAAACAACTTGTTTCACAAGTGAGTAAGAACTCCCTTGATATTTTGGGGTTATTGACGAAGTAACACGTTGATGATTATATATTTACATTAAAAAGTAGCCCACTCGCTTCCCTAACTACAAGCCTGGGCTACTTTTTCATAATTTATTTGTATACTATGTAACTTCCTTATTACTTTCATTTAACCTATCTTCGTTTTGAAGTACACCAGTAGTCTAGCCACTTCACCGTTTGGTATAAGTTACCAAACATAATTTCAATTTATACATTTAATCTTAATAATTCCGACCGATATTTAAAAAACAAGGTATTTATAGAGAAAGGAAATGAATTATGCTAAAATCATTGAAATCAAAAATTATTGGTACTGCCATTTTACTTTTTGCGCTTGGCATTTTGTTAATGGTTTGGATGGTGAATGACCAGGCGATGAAAATTTCACTACTAGAAGTTCAAGAATCAAGTGAAACACTCTCAGATCAAATGACCTATACCGTTGAAAATTTTATTGAACAGTATACGAAAGGAATTCAGGCCATCGGTGAAACGCATACGATTGAGCAGTTCACAGGCGTGAAAGGAAAAGACGTTTCTGAAAAAGAACTGTTGGATAAATTAAAAGCCAACCTGAACATTTACACAGATGCCTCTTCAATTTATTATGCACTTCCCAATAAATACGTAGGCACGTATCCCGAACTTGATATGACAGACTATGATCCGACTGTGCAGGACTGGTACAAGCTCGCTGTTGACCATGATGGCGACGTTGTATGGTCACCGCCTTATCCAGACGCCGACACCGGTGAATATCTGATCACTGGTTCACAGGCGATCAAACGTAATGGTACATTACAAGGTGTCATCGCAATGGATATCGAACTTGAAAGCTTGACGAGTCTATTAAACGAATTGGAGATTCCATTTGACGGTGCACCCGTGCTGATCGACCAAGATGGGCTTGCACTTTCCCATCCAACGCGTTCGGGTGAAAACACCAGTGATTTGGAATACGTCCAAGAAATGCAGCAACACATATATGGGAGTGTTCATTATACGGCTGATGACGGCATTGAAAAGCTTGTTGCCTACTCGACCATCCCTGATTTCAGTTGGAAAATCGGTGTCATCTATGAAAAAGATAACTTAATGGGCATGGCAAAACAACTACGCATCGTCATTTTAGTTATTTCTGGGATTTCACTACTCCTGATCGGTGTGATTTTGTACTTCATGATTAATCATATGCTGAAGCCACTTGCAAGGCTGCGTGCATCTATGGATGCAGTGTCAGCTGGTGACCTAACTGTACAATCTGATATTCACTCGCAAGACGAAATCGGTCAATTGAGTGACAACTTTAATAGTATGATCACGAATATGCACGACATTATATCAGTCGTCAATCAATCTGCAGGCAATGTCCGTATGAATTCTGAAAGTCTTAGTGCTGTAGCAGAGGAAACAAACGCATCCAGTTCAGAAGTTGCGCATGCAGTAAATGAAATCGCGACTGGCGCACAACGTTCTGCAGAAGATGCAGAAACCGTATCAGAAAACGTGGATGAGCTAAGCCATCAAATCAACGGCATTACAGAACGTGCGGGTTCGATGAATGATATTGCCGTGCGCACCAGTGAAATGAACGAAGAAGGCAAAACACAGATGGCAAATCTGTCAGACACATTCAAATCATCTGGTGAAAATTTACGTACGATGAATGAAGCCATCACTTCACTCAGCGAAAAAGTAAATGAAATTGGCACAGTGATGGATACAATTACCGATATTTCTGCCCAGACCAACCTGCTGGCACTTAATGCAAGCATCGAAGCCGCCCGCGCAGGTGAACACGGTAAAGGGTTCGCAGTGGTTGCGGAAGAAGTACGAAAACTGGCAGAACAGTCTGCACAAGCAACCGAAGACGTCCGCCGCACGATTGAACAGCTACAAGGCGAATCTGTGGCTGTAACAAATCAAATGGACGGCACAATTTCCATATTCCGCGAACAAGGAATTGTCGTAGAAGGTACCGAAGCAACTTTCGAAGAATTGTCAGCACAGATGGCAGAGATGCAACAGTCCATCCAGTCAATCACAACAGAAATCGAACTCGTCGACAGACATAAAGAAGGTGTCACAAACACCATGCAGACAATGGCCGCTACCTCAGAAGAAACTGCGGCAGCCTGTGAGGAAGTCAGCGCATCGACAGACGAACAACTACGCGCCATCCAGGCAGTAACGGATGCAGCGGAGACATTGACTGATTTAAGTGAGGAACTAAATCAGGCCATTGCTCGGTTTAAAGTTTAAAAAATAGAATGGAAAAAGGACTGCTGGGATGGCAGTCCTTTTTTGTACTTACAATCCAACGAGTCATATCGTGGATTGTCCTGTTTTTGTAGTGAACAAATCGTGGAGCTGAAACTTGAAACCGCGATTCAGATACTGATTGAGAAATTCGGTAAAATCCCACAAGATATTAAAGATGGCATCGTAAAATCAGATAAAGCTACCTTGAATTTTTTAGTAGTCAATAGTTTAAAGAAATCGATGAAGCAAGGAGATATATTCAATAAGTGTTGTTATTTGAATACTATATGAACATGTTTTTGTACCTGGTACAGAAAATTAGGTTTTAAATCTAGAAA
>JARIDM010000216.1 GCA_029263945.1 Sporosarcina sp. | reverse complement strand
AAAGGGATACCAGATATTTTAAAGGACTTAGCTGAAAAAGAGTAGAAACGTGTTGTACTCGAAAGAGGCGCCCAAGTATGATCGGCGCCTCTTTTTATGTTGGGCTTACATGCGTATCTAACTTAGCTGGTTTAAAAAGAGGCTAAACAGAAAGATTTACATTCAACTTATTGCGTGTTAAATTAACATGGATAATGATTGTCCACGTTAACAGCTTTCGTGTTTATGAAAGTGTAAAAGTGATGAATAGGAGGTCACCCCATGCAAATGAAAACAGGTGTTGAACAATCTTTGTATGCCATTCTTATCCTAAATATGTTACCAGACCGCGCTGTACTGCCAGGAGAAGCAATTAGCCAACAATTAAAATCATCCCCAAGTTATACGCAAAAAATGTTGCGGAAATTAGTACGTGCAGATTTAATCATTTCTGTTCCTGGTGTGAAAGGCGGATTCAAACTAAAAAGAAAGCCTGAAGCGATTCGTGTATATGATATTTATCTTGCGATAGAGGGGAAGCAATCCCTTTATTCTCCAAGTGGGGTATTGCATGACATGCTCGATTTAGAGGAAGCGGAAAGCGACTGCTTTTTATCTGCCTTAATGACAGAGGCAGAGTCAGCATGGCAATCAGTCTTAAAACGAGAAACAGTTGCATCCCTATTTGAAGAAATTGCACAAGATTATCAGTCGAAAGTGCAAATGCTACAAGAATGGATAAAAGAAAAAATGGTGCTATAACTTAAATGATAGCCTAGTGGAGTGAATAAATATGAGTGACTTTCAATCTCATCGTGGTTTTGCAAGAACATTTCAAGAAAATAAGTTAACCATTGGCCTTGCTTTTCCACTGGAGAAATCAGTAGAAAGACCCGAACCATTTGATATAGCAGAACAAATGAAGCGAGCACAGCAAGCAGAAGAGGCGGGATTTGCTGCGCTATATGTGAGAGACTCCCCTCTATATGATCCTAATTTTGGGGACAATGGGGTGATTCATGATCCGTTTCAACTTCTTGCTTACGTAAGTGCACATACAAAGAAGATTGCATTAGGTACCGCAAGTGTTGTCACTTCGCTACGTCACCCCCTACACTTAGCAAAGTCGGCGGCTTCTTTGGATGATTTATCAACACAACGGTTTTTGTTTGGCGTTGCGACTGGAGATCGTCCGATAGAGTTTCCAGCATTTAAAGTAGCGCGTGAGGATCGTGATGTCTTGTTTAGGGAGTCCATTGAAGTGGCGCGAAAAGTATGGCAAGAATCGTACCCTACCATACAGTCGACGCGCGTCGGATTAGAAGCAGGAGATGTAATTCCGAAGCCCTTTCTTGCTGATATCCCTATTTTAGGCACTGGGTACGCAGGCCAATCGATTGAGTGGTTAGCTGAGCATACGGATGGTTGGTTGTTTTATGCACAAGAAGTGAATCGTCAACAAGAACTTATTAAGCTTTGGCGGAGCGCAACGGGAAAGTTTAAACCATTTGTTCAACCGCTAGTGGTTAACTTATCGGAAAGGCCAACGACATCGCCTAGGCCGGTGCCTGTAAAAGTGGGTTTCACATCAGGTCATACGTTTTTAATCGATTATTTGCATGCATTACAGAACGTAGGCGTAAATCATGTCATTCTTGCGCTTAAAAATGAAGAACGTCCTGTTTCTGAAGTGATTCAGGAACTTGGGGAGTATGTGTTGCCCCATTTCGGCCCAATCGAGAATTGAGGTATTCATAAAATTACAAGAGGAGGAAATAAAATGATTCAAAGTTTAGGTCGTATCAATGAATTAGCAAAAAAGCAACGTGAAGAAGGGTTAACAAATGCAGAAATCGTTGAACAAACGGTCTTGCGTGAAGACTATTTACGCGAAATTCGTGGACAAGTACTCGACACATTTTCGGGACTTAAAGTTCTTGATCCGCTTGGAAATGATGTAACACCTGAAAAGTTACGAGAAGAACAAAAGATAAATTAAATTTGTAGGGAAAAGGAAGGCGCTATCTGTGAACGATTACTTAGTAAAGGCAATTGCTTATCAAGACCAAGTACGGGCTTATTCAGTAAATACAACGATAACAGTTGCGGAAGCGCAACGTCGCCATGGTACTTGGCCAACCGCGTCGGCAGCGCTAGGACGTTCTATGACTGCAGGACTGATTCTTGGGGCTATGCTAAAAGGTGAAGAGAAGTTATCTGTTAAAATTAATGGCGGCGGTCCACTCGGCACGATTATCGTAGACTCTAATGCTAAAGGAGAGGTCAGAGGATATGTATCTCATCCTGAAATAGATTTCGACCTTGACGAGCTTGGGAAAATAGATGTAAAACGAGCAGTGGGAACAAGTGGCTTATTAACGGTCTCAAAAGATGTGGGCATGGAGCATCCTTTTGTGGGACAGATTCCACTGGTTTCTGGTGAAATAGGGGATGATTTCACATCTTATCTCTCTAATTCTGAACAAACCTCCTCTGCAGTTGGTGTAGGAGTGCTTGTAAATACCGACCATTCTATTCAAAGTGCAGGTGGCTTCATTATTCAACTCTTGCCAGGTGCAACGGATGAGGTAGTTGACGCCATTGAAAATCGTCTAAAAGTCGTTCAACCGATTACTTCTATGATTGCACAAGGGATGACGCCTGAAGAAATGCTCGCGCAAGTCTTAGGGCCTGAAAATGTAAGGGTATTAGAAAGTATTCCTGTTCAATTTCAGTGTCAATGTTCCGAAGAGCGCATTTCGAATGCGATAATCAGTCTAGGAAGCGATGAGATCCAAGACATGATTGAAACAGATGGGCAAGCGGAAGCAAATTGTCATTTCTGTAATGAAACCTATCACTTTACTCGAGCAGATTTGGAAGTATTGAGAGATGCAACCAGATGAAAGAATGGCTTTCATGTTCAACAAGGATAGATTGTGAACTGTAAACATTACAGTTCGTTAGAAATTAAATACATTACTAATAATTGGAAACCGCTTGAAGCCAAGTTGCAAATACTTTGGCTTCAAGCGGTTTTTAGTTGACAGGTTTACATACCACTTATAAATTGGTTGTATCTAAAGGCGGCATGGTATCCATTACAGGCTTATTTTTGTCTGATCCTTCTTCGTTAGAGAGCACTTCACCACTGTTTGTCATTGCTGCGCTACTATCTGATTCAATTAAATGATTGGTAGCCTGTTTATTGGATTCAGGGCCAGGTGTGACATCTTCAACGAAAAGCGCGATACCATTGTCTTTCATTTCTTGATAAATATTTTCAGCTTCTACTTTTGAAAATCCTAACTCTTCAAAAATACTTTCTTTTTTGTGTTTGTGGTCCATGAACAGGCCTTTGAAACGTCTTAGCAAGGTTTCGTCTTCTTTTCCTTCAATAGAAACAGCAGTTTGTTTGTTTAACTGAGCCAAATCATCATCTGTTTGTGCGACCACGGTCATTTGGGTTTCTCTGTAGCCGAGTGACCTCAATTCCTTAATCTCATCTAGTGCTGCGTTAACGGTGAATCGTGTACCGATATATCGATTCTTCATAATCGAAAACACTCCTGTTCTTTTAGTCTTTTCTGTACTTTACCCAGAAATCGATTATAAAACACCTCTCTTATTCAATAAGACGTTTAAGTTTCCTGAAAATGTGAATAATATATAGAGAAGCATTCATAAAGAAAGGCTGTGATTTCGTTGGATAAGAAGAAAGTGTTTACGGAAAAAGACAGAAAAGATGCAGAGGGTGCCTACATGGATAACCCCGAAAACTTGCCGACAGATAAAGAAAGTATCTATGATATGCATGAGGATATGAAAACAGTGGATTCGATTCCCTTGGAAGATAAGCGATTAGAAGAAAAAGAGGAGAAGCGACATCACGATACGAAAAGTGATTCTTCAAGTGAACAGAAATACAAATAATCGCCAGTAAAGATGACTTCAACACCAAAAGTGTCGGTGTCATCTTTTTTTATGTGCTTTTCCTAACAGATTTGTATAACATTGTTATACTTAGTCGATTCAAAAATGTATAATGAAGCCATTATCGAGATATAGGCTAACAATACAAATCGCAAATGTAGGAGTTGTGGAAAAATGAAAATGAAAATAATTTCAATCGTAGCTTTTGCATCACTATTATTGGTAGGCTGTAGTGCGAATCAGGCTATGAATGAAGCAGAAAATCCAACAGACATCAAGACGCTGGTTCACGACTATACAGTGGGAAATAAAGAAGCGGCATCTGCTTCTATTACATCGTCTGAACTTGTCGTAACGGATGAAAAACAAGCCGTTACAACTTATGCACTTCCAACTGATGAATTTTTTGTATCAATTGCCCCATTTGTGAATCAAACACATCCATGTGACATTCATAGTTTAACAGGGTGTCAGGGCGAGCTTGTCGAAGAAGAGTTTAATGTGCATATTGTCGATGCTAAAGGCAATGTAATTTTAGAAGAAACGAAGAAAACAGAAGCAAATGGTTTTATTGATTTGTGGCTCCCACGCAACGATACGTTCACAGTAACGATTACGCAAGACGAGCGTGAGACAAATGCGGAAATTACGACATTTGATGGAGACAATACTTGTATCACAACGATGCAACTAGGCTAAATAAAAAGCAGGCAAGATTCTAACAACGAATCTTGCCTGCTTTTTTTATGCCAACAATCTACGTTGCTAATGTTAAGTAGTGTAAAACTACAAAAAGAGGGAAATGGTTAACTATCAATAGATTTCCTTATAAACAAGATGAAGCTTAGCAAATGCTCAATCTTTGATAGAAATGAGGCCAACAACATGAGTGAAAGAAAAGATGAAATTATTTTAAGAGGACTTCAAGAAAATAATTTAAAGAATATAGATTTGACTATACCGAAAGAAAAAATCACCGTATTTACTGGTCTTTCCGGATCGGGAAAAAGTTCGGTCGTGTTCGATACATTGGCAAGAGAAAGTAGAAGACAAATGACGTTGAACTATCCACTCTATGTAAGAAACCAGATGCCGCGGTATGAAAGGCCCCATGCTGATCTCATGCAACACTTAAGCCCAGTAGTAGTTGTTGAGCAAAAACCTGTAGGCGGGAATTCACGCTCAACAGTAGGGACTTATATGGACATCCATCCATTGATTCGACTCTTATTTTCACGAATGGGCAGGCCGCAAATTGGTTCTGCTACGGACTTTTCAAGTCAAAGTTCATTTGGCAGGTGTCCAACATGTAGCGGATACGGAGAGGTCATTGCTCCAGATGTAACGAAAATCATTGACGTCAATCAGTCGCTCCGGGATTATGCTGTGAAATTTAAGCCACTCTCTCCTTCAGGGTGGCAAGGAAGGTGGATGATGACAGGCGGCTTATTTGATCCAGATAAACCAATAAAGGATTATTCAAAAGAGGCCTACGATCTTTTAATTTATGGTCCTCCAGAAGGGGAAAGAGTATTTGCACCTTTTCACACAAAAGACGGCCCACATGATCATGAGTGGGATGGTTTGCTGCCAAGGTTTACAAGGCTGTATATCAACCGTGACGTGTCGAAACTAAAACAAACGTCGCAAGCAGATGTCTTAGCTGTTTCAACACATACATTATGCCCGACATGTGAAGGGTCAGGACTGAATCCTCAAGTATTGGTCTGTAAAATAAATGGCTTCAATATCGCAGAATATGACCAATTAGAACTGACAGACCTCTTGGATGAACTGAAGAAAATCAAGGATCCAATAGGCACGTCAATCGCACAGCAAGCAATTCCAACGGTTAAGCAACTTGTTGAATTGGGCTTGGGGTATTTGAGTCTATCAAGAAAGATGGGTACACTTTCGGGCGGGGAGGCACAAAGAGTGAAAATCGCGCGTCATTTGGGCAGCAGTTTAAACAATCTTACGTATATCTTTGATGAACCGAGTGCTGGGCTTCATCCTGAAGAAATAGCTAAGCTAATCCAAATGCTTAAAAGCTTAAAAGACAATCATAATACGGTAATCGTGATCGAACATAATTTATCCGTCATACAAATCGCGGATGAAATTATAGAAATGGGGCCAGGTGCAGGTGTAAACGGTGGAGAAGTTTTGTATCAAGGGAAACAAGCAGGACTTCAAAACACACCAACTGCAGAAACGTTCAACCGTAAACTGCAAATAAACAAAAAGCCAAGAAACATAAAGGATCACTTTACAATTAAAAATGCCAATGACAATAACCTTGAAAATATTAGCGTAGACATCCCGAAGCATGGATTGGTTTCGATCTGCGGTGTATCAGGATCGGGTAAAAGTTCTTTATTGTTTAATGCTTTTGTAAAAAAGTACCCTGAAACGATATCAGTGAGTCAAAAAAGTATTGGCACATCAAGTCGTTCGACACTTGCGACATATATGGGGATTATGGATAATATACGCGCAATTCTTTCAAGGAAAACGGGGCAACCACCTGGTTTGTTCAGTTTTAATTCACTGGGTGCATGTCCTGTTTGCGATGGGAAAGGTGTCACAACACCTGACGTCGCATTCGCAGATCCTGTAACCGTTACTTGTGAAGCTTGCGGCGGAACGAGGTTTTCTGATGAGGCTTTGTCTTATCGATATGGAGGCAAAAATATCGTAGACATTTTAGCGATGACGATAGATGAGGCAATGACTTATTTTGAAGTTGCAACCATTCTAAAGAAAGTGAATACACTTAAAGATGTCGGATTAGGCTATTTGACATTGGGACAGACAACGAGTTCTTTAAGTGGTGGGGAAATCCAACGCCTCAAACTTGCGAGTCATTTAAAAAGAGAAGGACAAATCTACTTATTAGATGAGCCGTCTTTGGGGCTGCACAGCCAAGATAATGTGAGGCTTCTTGAAGTCTTTCAAAGTCTTGTAGATAACGGAAATTCCGTCATCATCATTGAACACAACTTGGACTTCATCGCGGTAAGCGATTGGGTCATCGAAATGGGGCCAGGCGGCGGTAAAAAAGGAGGACACCTTTTATTTCAAGGGACGCCGGAAGAGTTGTTACGGGCGGAAACACCAACAGCGAAGTGGCTTAGCAAGCGCGTGAATGTATAACAAACGAGGCATCAAAACAACTCTATATACAAAACCTGCCCAAGAACGGGTAAACGTTCTTTGGGCAGGTTTTAATTGTGCGTTCTGCATGGGCATATGCTCGGTTGTGTCAGAGAGCCGAACGAAACAAACATTTGAATTGTTCACTCTATTCGATTGAACCAATTTCTCAGTTGTATATGGTTGGAGCACTTGGAAAGTGAAAAAAGCTAGTCGATAGGCTAGAAATCTCTTATTACCCCGTGCATAAGCCCCCGCAACGACTAAGAATCCGTTGTGGGGGGCTTTTTATTGCAGTGGCCACTTTTCGACAATGCGCCCCTTACGGCCTTTTGTAGTTTCGGCATGCAATAGCGATTGATAGACAGCCTCTTCTGTTGCTTCTACAACTGCTTGGAATAGCTCATTCATTACGGGATGATCGTCACGTAGAAGCGTGTAATTATGGACGATACCCTCACAATTGTGTGGGATTGTATAGCCGTTTGAAAAGGTGATGATAATATCGCCGCTTCCGTTATGTACAGCAGTCCCTGTTCGCCCAAGACCAATGGCTGCCCGTTTAGCGAAACGTTTTAATTGTCTTTCATTCACAGGTGCATCTGTTGCCACAACCACCATTACGGAGCCGTCAGGTTTTTCGACATCCGAGTCCAGTATTGGGGAAGATTCAGATTCATTAAGCCCATTTGCTTTTAGCCAATCTTTAATTTTACATTCGGATGCTTTTCCGAAGTTGGTTAGCGTAAGCACACCGACCGTGTAATTTTGAGTTGCTGTATAGACGATGCGAGATGACGAACCAATGCCGCCCTTTCGTTCATAACAAATCATGCCTTTTCCTGCGCCAATCGCACCTTGTTCGACGACTTCACTTGTCGCGTTGTCAATCGCTGCAATGGCATGTTTCGGTTCAACTTTCATTAAGCGCATAGCATTTAAATAACTGTCGTTACATTCGCCTACAACGATATTTAACGAGCTTGTAGAATCGCCAATCGTCGGGTTTTGCCCAAGCAGATATTGTAATGTCCCTTGTAATACCGCTGAGACGCTAAAAGTATTGGTTAACATGATCGGGGACTCAATGACACCAAGTTCCTCGACCTGAATCAGTCCGACGGTCTTGCCAAAACCGTTTAAGATGAAATGCGCAGCAGGTACCTTTTGTTCGAAGAGATTCCCTGCGTGAGGCAAAATTGCCGTAACACCTGTACAAACTGTCTCTTCATTTGAAATTTCTTCATCCAACGTGATATGCCCAACTTTTACACCAGGTACATCGGTAATTGAGTTTCCCCGTCCTCTTTCCATTTCACTAGACCCCTTTTAAAAAGATCGCAAATACTTGCGCTATCTGAGTCAATTTCAAAATGACCTTATTCTGCGACAGCGACACAACATATTGTTCGGGAACGGTTCAACCCGACTATATGTTGTGGTGGTGGCGCAATAAAACTCTATTATGAAATTGATTGATCTTCTTACTATTTAACGATTAACACGGGCACCTGGGATCGTTTGGCAACTTTATGACTGACACTGCCCAACACCATTTCTTGAAATGAATTTAACCCACGGTTCCCAATCACGACGATGTCAA
>JARIDM010000202.1 GCA_029263945.1 Sporosarcina sp. | reverse complement strand
GAAATGGATGGAGATGGTGAAGTCACTGTTGAAAAAAGATTGCTCTCGCCTCGTAAAGACATGCGAACGGTTGAAGGGACGATTGCTGAAATTGAAGAACACGTCATCAGTGAAGATTTTGTGTTTGTAAAATTGCTTGATCAGACACCAGTGCTGTTTCCAATGGAAAAAGTACGTGCTGTTTATCCAAATGCCATGCATGTAGAAAGAAAAATCCATATGCCTACCAAAACGGTTGGAGATAAGATGCAAACAGCGTACGGGAAACCGAGCGATATGGAGCTTTTCTCATCTTTTTATGAAGAAATGAAAGGTGAAGTAGCAGATGAAGAGACGAAAGAAATATTTGGTAATGTACTACATGAAGTGATGAACGGGGGGGACGAAGCTTGAAACCAATCCAACTAAAAATGACCGCATTTGGTCCTTACAAAGAAATTGAAACAGTCGATTTTCAAGACCTTGGGGATCACCGATTATTTGTCATTTCAGGTGCAACAGGCTCTGGTAAAACAACGATTTTTGACGGCATCTCTTTTGCGCTTTATGGACAGGCAAGCGGAGAAGACCGGACGGATATCCGGGCGATGCGCAGTGATTTCGCAGACAATGACGTGCAAACTTCGGTTGAATTAATTTTTGAAATCCATCAACGAAAGTATCGAATTATGCGTCAAATTCCGTATACGAAAACAGGTAATAAAACAGAGACATCCGCAAATTGTGAGTTCTATGAACAAACTGAAACAGGAGAAATCCCAATTGTTGATCGCCAAATTGTCTCCGAAATTAATAAAAAGATAGAAGCACTTATTGGATTTACACAAGCACAATTCAGTCAAATAGTGATGCTTCCACAAGGCGAATTCCGCAAGTTCTTAACATCTGATACAGAAAACAAAGAAACGATTTTAAGGAAAATTTTTAAAACAGAGCCTTATCGTGAAGTTGTGGAGCGCTTAAAAGTAAAGAAAGACCAAGCGCAAGCGTCTTTAACAAAAGAAAAGCAACAAAGTGATGTGCTTATCCAACAAATTGCTTCACGATTACCTGAACGAGATGCCCTGATATTTAACGTATTACAACAAGAAAATTACAATGTTAAGCAAGTGATGGAGGGCTTAGTAGAAGAACAGGTTTTTTATGATGAAAAAATTAAAGTAGACCAACACTCATACAAGCAAGCGTATGAAAATCATTCCAAAACCCTTGAACATTATCATCAAGCAAAGGGAATCAATGAAAAATTTGAAGCGTTAACCAAACGGCGGATTCTATTTGAAGAACTAACTGCACAAGTTCCGATGTTAGAAGAAAAGTCGAAAAAATTACAACAGGCGGAACAAGCGCTTGCGATCGAACAAATCGAACGCCAATATTTCGAATTAGAAAAAGAAGCGAGAACCAAAAAAGGCATCTGCCAACAAGCACACGAAACACTTAATTTAGCTGTTAAAAGAGTGGAAGAGATTGAAACTCAGTATAAAATTGAAGCGGATAAAAAAACAGAAAGAGAACAAGTATCGGAGCAACTCTTACGTTTAACAGATGCACTGCCAGTCGTTTCTGAATTAAAGACCAAGCAAGATGAATTGGCAAAGTTGAAAAAAGAACTGGAAGATTTGTCGCTTAGTTTCGAAAAAACAGGAGAAGCATCGGAAGTGAAGACGGCAAAGCTTCGAGAGATACAAAGTTCTGTAGAGGCATTAGAAAAGCAGTTACTATCTGCAGATGACAAAGTTGACGAACTTAGCAAAATTACAGAAAAGCATCGCGTCATCGAAGAGTACTTTGCGTTAGAAAAAACAAAGCGTACGTATGAACAAGTAAAAAACGAGAAAGAAAAGAGCTTTCTAAGTTTTAAAGAAATACATGAGAAATTAGCAGAGAATTGGTTAATGAACGAAGCCGCAACACTGGCAGAAACGCTTCATGACGGAGAAGCTTGTCCTGTTTGTGGAAGTGCCGACCATCCACATAAAGCAGTGCACACAGCGTCAATTTCAAAAGAAGCGCTTGCCCTTTCAAATGAGCAGTTGGCAAAAGTTGAAAGCGACTATAGGACAGCCGTTGCGAATTATACGAGTGCAACAGGGCAGCTAGATACGAAGAAAAATGAAATGGTTTCATTGTCAATCGACGTCACCCATATCGAACAACAAAGAAAAGATGTCATGCTGTTAAAAGAGCAATTAACTACAGAAGTGGCTGAACACAGAAAAGCACGAACAGAGTTAACCGCGCTAAAAACAGCGCAGCAAAATCAGGCGAAACTAACGGAGCAATTAACAGATAAAAAAGTGCACGAAGAACGTACCTTGTTTGAAAAGAAATCTCTTTTTGAAAAAGAGACAGCAGTACTGGAGTCGAGAATTACTGCGATCCCAGAGGAAGTACGAGAACTTCATGTCTTGGAACAAAAATTATCCACAGTGCAAAGTCAAAAGACAGCGCTAGATCAGGCCTGGGAACATATCCAAAAGCTTCGAGAAGAAGGACAAAGAGAAGTGACTATAGGTACTTCAGCAGCAGAACATGCACAAAAAGCTTTGGAAGAAGTGGAAGAGAAATTAGGCGTTGCAAGAGAAAGGTTTATGGCTGCACTTAAAGGGTCTGAATTTCCTTCAGAAGAAGCTTTCCATCAGGCCAAAATGGATGAGCGCACACGCACTCAATTAAAGACGGAAATTGAGGAATTTAAACAACGATATTATGCAGTAAGAGAAGCGATTAAGGAACTGACCGCAGCACTTGAAGGAAAAGAGCATGTTGAGTTAAGCCAAGTCGAAAAAAAGCTTCATGAACGAAAAGAAGCGTCTGAAACTGCTTTGCGTGCTTATAATCACTCGATGGAATATGCAACAATTATTAAAGAATTAGTCCAATCGATGGTAAAGTCGAGTGAAAAAGTGATTCAATATGAAGAGGTTTACAGCAAAGTAACGGATGTGTATGATGTCGTCAGAGGTCATAATGGACTGAAATTGTCTTTTGAACGCTATATTCAAATTGAATATTTAGAGCAAATCATTCAGTCGGCAAATGAACGTCTGCGTGAAATGTCTAGTGGCCAATTCGAATTAATGCGCAGCGATCGTCAAGAAGTTCGTGGGCGTCAAAGTGGGTTAGGACTTGATGTTTATGATGCCTATACAGGACAAATGCGAGACGTTAAAACGATGTCGGGTGGAGAGAAATTCAATGCGTCACTATGTTTAGCGCTTGGTATGGCAGACGTCATTCAAAGTTTTCAAGGGTCCGTTTCAATTGATACGATGTTTATTGATGAAGGCTTTGGTTCACTAGATGAGGAATCTTTGAGCAGGGCAATTGATACATTAATCGATTTACAAAAGTCGGGACGTATGATTGGCGTTATTTCTCATGTGGAAGAATTAAAAACCGCATTCCCAGCGATATTAGAAGTGAATAAATCAAAAGCAGGGCATAGTACTACACGTTTTATCCTTAAATAAAGATTCGTTCAAACGATTTTCCCAGCGAATTTTATTAGGATTCCGCCAAAACATCTACTCCGCTTGCATCTTATCCAAACGATAGCGGCTGTATGTAACAAGTTAAAGTATTTATCCATTACATTGAAATAATAAATGGATTGAAATTATTTGATAGGCCATTTTCTAAGATGTGTAAAAACGCACTTCTTAGAACATGGTTTTTATCTTGTTGTTTCCTACAGGTAATAGGGTTGTGCTTTCTTGTGAATTTATAATAATCCGATTTTTCTAACATGTATGCGATATATTGCATTAAACATAATAGAAGTGTAATATAGTTTTCAGCGATATATTGCATATAGTAGAGATTATTTGCTTCTTAGGGGGAACTGTTAGAATGGATAAGAAATTACCATTTTCATCTTATTTAATCATTGGTGTTATGTTGTTTGCCCTATTCTTTGGTGCTGGAAATTTAATTTTCCCCGCGCAGCTAGGCCAGTATGCAGGAACAAATTTATGGCCAGCGATCGTCGGATTTTTAATCACAGGAGTAGGATTACCGTTTTTGGGAATTTTGGCAATTGGTTTCTCAGGCAGTCGCAATTTACAAGATTTAGCAAGTCGAATCCATCCGATTTATGCGGTGATTTTCACTTCAGTTCTTTATCTAACGATAGGCCCTTTTTTTGCAGCACCAAGAACTGGGGCAGTGGCATTTGATGTTAGTATTGCCCCGTTTATTCAAGAGAACCATATGCAAATAGCTACGATTATTTTCACTTTGTTATTTTTCGGAGTTTCCTTATGGCTGTCATTAAATCCAACAAAAATTGTGGATCGCATTGGTAAAATTCTTTCACCAGCCATTATTATATTGCTTATCGTATTACTAACTTTTGTTGTAATTAACCCAATGGGTACAATTGAACTTCCACAAAGCAATTATATAACTGGCGCGTTTATGACTGGATTTACAGAAGGCTATAATACGATGGACGCATTGGCCTCGCTCGTATTTGGCATCATTGTAATTAATGCAATTCGCGCAATGGGGGTTACAAGTAAAAAAGGAATTTTAATCGCGACGGCAAAAACAGGTGCGGTTGCAACGTTTTTCCTTGGCTTGATTTACGTAGGGATTGCATATTTAGGTGCCACAAGTACATCACTGTTGGGACTTTTTGAAACGGGAGGGCCTGTTTTAAGTGGTGCTTCCGCACATTATTTTGGAAGTTTTGGTTTGGTGATGCTTGCGGTTGTCATCATGCTTGCTTGTTTAACAACTTGTATAGGACTCATGATTGCTTGTGGTGAGTATTTCCATACGTTAATTCCAGTAATTAGTTATAAAGTGTTTGTCATATTCTTTACAACACTATGCTTTGTTATCGCGAATTTCCGCTTAGAGAATATTATTACCTATTCAATTCCTGTCTTAATGTTCATATATCCGCTTGCGATCGTCTTAATGTTGTTAACGTTTATATCCCCATTATTTAGGCATGTACGCTTTGTTTACGTAGCAAGCACAATCATCACTTTTATGATTAGTTCGGTAGATGGCCTGAAAACATTATGTGAATCGTTGGAAACCCCTTATTATAACTGGTTAGCGCCGATCATCTCTTTTTATGAACGTGTATTACCACTTTATCGTGATGGCTTAGGTTGGTTCTTGCCAGTAGTTGTAACGATCTTGGTAACTGGTATTTCTGTTCGCTTACTAGGAATAAAGGGACCTGAAAGCCAACAAGAAAATAACAGACATGCTCATTAAAGAGCGTGCCTGTTATTTTTTTAGTGAATGAAATTCTTGAATTGCGCGCAACCAATTTTCACGCATCAAGCTAGAAACGTTCAATCCATCTTTTTTTCGAATTAAATCGATAATTTGAGCGTGCTCTTCAATCGATTTTTCAGTTAAAACGATTGAATTATGGAAGAAAAGTCTCCGTACATGTGCTTGTAAGGAAGCAATCATTGGTAATATATATGGATTGTTTGCTTTATCTACAATAATTTGGTGAAATTCCTCGTCTATTTTCAACGCGTCAAATGACTTCTCGTTCAGAATCGCTGTCGCAAAACGTGCATTCGTTTCTTCGAGTAGTGTAATTGTTTCATCCGTCACATTTGGGATGGCAAGCTCTGCTGAAAGTGCTTGTAAAGCCGCAAGTGGGGGAAGTAGGTCTGTTATGGATTCTTTATCAACTTCAGTTACTTGTGTTGCTTTCCCAGGAAACATTTCCACAAAACCTTGTACTTCAAGAAGCTGTAAGGATTCTCGGATAGGGGTCCTACTTACACCGAGTGCTTTCGCAAGCTCTGTATCATAGAGTTTCTCGGCGGGATGTAAAGTACCATCTATAATCCATTGTTGGAGCTGGTTATATGCATTTTCCTTAGCGGTTTTTCGTTTGGGCTGTTCATGATTCGTTGGGATTGGCATGTGAAAGTCACCTTCCTTCTTGGTTCTATACCTACATTATACAGGAAAAAATTTAATTGGTATACAATATATTGCATAATTAAATCATTCGCTTGTAGGTGAGTGAAAAATCATTTTCTTCAGTGCTCGATCCATAAGATTGTATTTCTTGTTGAAAACTAAATCCGCGTGCTTCGTAAAATAAAATTGCATCTCGATTGCCTTTTGCCACGGCCACCCATTGTTCCTCTGCACCATAGGAATATTTTTGGATTTTGGTGAAAAAATTCAAGAGTTTTGTGCCAACGCCTTTGCCAATCATCGTTGGTTTTAGGTAGAAAACGTAAACCTCAGCGGAAGTATCATCTTTAATGCCCCCTCCAATTACCCCAATTATTTCACGATTCAACTCCGCAACGATGTATCCATGCCAGGTCTCATCAATAGATTTAATTTCCTGCTCGATTCGCTGAAGATTGTAGTATTGCGCTATTAAAGCTTCGATGTAGTCGTTCGTATATAGGGTTTGGTAGGTATGCCATTGGCTACTTATTAAGACATCTTGTATATATTTAGCGTCTCTTGTTGTTGCTTGACGAATTGTAATCGCATTCATAGATAACTCCATTTCTATGTAATAAAACATGTTTAATTGTAATGAGAATGGTGTCCTTTTGTAATGTTACTGTAATGAGTTTTGGTTAAGATGAGTTTAGTCGAAATAAGAAGGAGATATCATATTGAAAAAATTAATCATTATTTTTACATTAACGATGGCTCTATTCGTTAGTGGCGCAAATGAAAGTTCTGCAGCATCTTCAACGTACACCGTGAAAAAAGGCGACAACTTATATAGAATTTCAGTTGCTCACAAAACAACCATAGCAAATTTGAAAGCTTGGAACAATTTAAAAACAAATGTGATTCACCCAAATCAAAAGCTAGCGATCAAAGCTGGCGGAAAAGTAGCTGCAACTCCATCCCGTGATACATCAAATGCCGTTCAAAAAGAATTCATGGTATCGGCTTCCGCTTATACAGCGAACTGTCATGGTTGTTCAGGTATTACAAAAACAGGACTTAATTTAAAGAAAAATCCACATCTAAAAGTAATTGCAGTAGATCCAAAAGTGATTCCTTTAGGTTCAAAAGTACATGTTGAAGGTTATGGCTACGCAGTTGCAGGTGACATTGGTGGTGCGATTAAAGGTAATAAAATAGATGTATTTATCCCAACGAAAAGCGCTGCTTATAAATGGGGACGTAAGCAAGTAAAAGTTAAAGTATTACAATAATAAATAGGAGCTGTTTCCCGTTATGGGAGCGGCTCCTTTTTTTGTTTGAAATAATAGCTTGAAAAAAGGTAATTTCATTTCCACATTCGAACTGTTACAATAGAAGCATAGAAAAAATGTTTTGGAAGTGAAAGTGGGGAAAAGAATGGATAAACGTAGAATCATGATGATTCTTCTTTTGGTTGTGGGTGTCTCTTTATTTATTTGGATTCAATTTTTTGAAATGCCGAGTAAGGTGAAAATTGGAGAAGAGAAGTTACAGCAAGACCCAACAACGCATAATTTTGAAAAAGTAGTTAGTTATGATAATGCTTATATGGGAGATGCATCAAATATAAATAATTTATTTAATGCACTACCGCTGAATGAATACAAGGGTACAATTGAGCTAGATCCAGACAAGTATGCACTTATTGTGAACTATGATTCTTCAATTGACAATATGGAAGAGCAAGTAAAACAATCCGTTATTTATAATGCGACTGCAGCATTTACACTCATTGAAAATCTTCAAACAGTCGATATGCAATTCGAAAACCAATCCTACATTGTAACAAGAGATTATGTGGAAAAATGGTTTGGTACGACTTTATTTGATTTTAAAGATCCAGATGTGTTTAAAGAGAAAGTACAAAACCATTTACAAGAAGATATTGACCTTTGGTTACGTGCCTATACGGAAGGGGTATAAATCATGGATGTTGTCATTATTACAGGTGCATCAAAAGGAATTGGCTACGAATTTTATACACAATTTCTTACACAAGGTAAAAAAGTAATCGGGCTTGCGAGAACGGCACCTAAAGATGCACAGGATTTTGTCACGTTGGACTTGGCAGATACAGACCAATTAGAACAGGTAATGAAGCAAATGATAGAACAGAACCTATCAGGTGCAACGTCATTTACACTCATTAACAATGCAGGGATGGTTAGTCCCATTGGGTTAATCGGCAGTGTAAATCCAACAGAAATGGCCACTGCAATTGCGGTGAACTTAACCGCACCGATGATTCTATGCAACACGTTTATAGCCCAATTACAGGATTTTAAAGGGAGAAAACAGATCCTGAATATTTCTTCTGGCGCTGGGCGGAATGCCTATGAAGGTTGGGGTGCTTACTGTACGACAAAAGCGGGCCTTGATCATTTTACGCGTGTCATTGCGCTAGAACAGAAAACAGCGGTCTATCCAGTTGAAATCGTCGCCATGGCACCTGGGATTATCGATACAGGCATGCAGGAAACCATTAGGGGAAGTGAAGCTGGTGAATTCCCTTTGCTCGATCAGTTTATTGATTATAAGGAACAAGGCTTGCTGAGTTCGGCCGAAGAAACAGCCGAAAAACTCATTGCTGTTTTAACAGATGAAGATTTTAATGCTGTAGGACCTACTGCAGATATTAGGCAGATTTAAGATGAAAAGGTGTTTTACCAATTAAATTGGTAAAACACCTTTTTTAGATTGCTGTTTCCATTCTAGGTTCGTCAAAGTCTTTCATTTTC
This sequence comes from Sporosarcina sp., assembly GCA_029263945.1. Taxonomy (GTDB): domain Bacteria; phylum Bacillota; class Bacilli; order Bacillales_A; family Planococcaceae; genus Sporosarcina. The sequence goes on along the minus strand of JARIDM010000202.1, from coordinate 677 downwards.
TCAAGGACAAGTAGAAAGGGTGGATTTCTTCTTTGGTTGACGATTTCATATCTCGCCACATGTACTTCAGATTGGTGAAGGTCTTTCACATAAGTGAGAAGTGCGTCTCTTTCCTCTTTTCCACCTTCATGCCCATCATACACTGAAATGGTGATGATCCCGTCTTTTCGGAGTAAGCCAAGTGTTTTATGAATCGCTTCAACAGTTGTTTCTGGCTTTGTTACGACAGTTAAATCATCGCTATACGGTAAATAACCAAGATTAAACATTGCCCCACCAATGGGTTGCGTAATATATTGGTCAATGTTTGCATGACTATCTAATATAAGAGATACACGACTCGCTAAATCATTTAGCCTTTCTGCTGTTGCTTCTAATGCTTGTTGTTGAATGTCAAAAGAAAAGACGTGTCCCTTTTCTCCGACATGCTCGGCTAAAAATAAGGAGTCATGACCATTACCAGCTGTCGCGTCAACAACCGTTTCGCCTGGTAAGACCGTTTTTTCAATTAAGCGTTTGGATAAAGGAAGTACACGGTGTAGTAAAATGTTACTCATATTGTCTCAGCAACTTTTTGATAATGTTTTCCTTGCCAACTGCCACGACGCTCGAGTTCTTTATCGATCCCGTTAAGCACTTCCCATTTCGTGACACTCCACATCGGTCCAATCATTAAT
>JARIDM010000048.1 GCA_029263945.1 Sporosarcina sp. | reverse complement strand
GGAGACATTGCAGAATGTAAAGATTGGTTTACAGGCAAACCCAAACGCGTACAACTCGCTTGGCATGCACACCGGCAAGCATACATTGTTGCAAGTCATCTCGCTGGGCAACCTGTGAAGCTTAACGGTTTTCTTGGGACAACGATTACAAAACTCTTTTCCCTCACTGCCGGCATGACAGGACTTTCAGAAAAAGCACTTCAAGAGGAAGGCATCGACTTTGAAACCTCGACCCATCGAGGACGTTCTAACGCTGGGTATTATCCAGACCACGGCACAATTACGCTGCGTGTTCATTATGAGAAAGAAAGTCGTAAAATACTCGGCGCGCAAGCTGTCGGGGACAAAGGGGTGGACAAGCGAATTGACGTCATCGCAACTGCCATTATGGGTGGCATGACTGTCGACGATCTTTCTGCCTTAGAACTTAGCTATTCACCGCCCTACTCTTCACCGAAAGACCCAGTGAATATGGTCGGTTATAAAGCAAAATAAAACGAAGCCCTCCGACTTGAAAGGGCTTCGTTTTATTTTAATTCATTGGCAATCGAGGTAAATGATTAAACAATTACAGGTTTAATTGAATAATCTTTCGGTTGCATTGCACCACTTTCAATTTCTTCAACATAGTGGCAAGCTGCTAAGTGAGAATCATCCATCGAACCATGGCGTTCTAAGAGCGGCTCTACTTCCTTACACTTCTCTGTTGCGAAAGGACAACGTGTATGGAAACGGCAACCCGTTGGTGGGTCGATTGGTGAAGGTACATCTCCTCTTAAAGCAATATGCGTTTTCTCATACGTTGGATCAGGTACAGGAATCGCCGACAACAATGCCTTTGTATAGGGATGTTTTGGACGTTCGAAAATTTCTTCGCGTTCCCCAATTTCAACAATCTTCCCGAGGTACATGACAATTACACGATCAGAGATATGACGAACGACACCTAAGTCATGCGAGATAAATAGATACGTTAAATTATATTTTTCTTGAAGTTCTTCTAGCAAGTTCAAAACTTGTGCTTGAATCGATACATCAAGTGCCGAGACCGCTTCGTCACAAATAATAAGCTTAGGATCTACTGCCAACGCACGCGCAATTCCAATCCGTTGACGTTGTCCGCCTGAAAACTCATGCGGATACCGATCTGCTTGATATTCATTAAGCCCGACAGTTTCTAGTAACTCAATAATACGCTGACGTCTCTTGTTTTTAGGAACTGAATCTTGAATCGTCATCGCTTCATTCAAAATATCCGCGACCGTTTGCCTTGGGTTAATCGAGGCATAGGGATCCTGGAAGATGATTTGAAGGTCTTTACGCTTTGTACGCATATCTTTTTTAGAAAGCGACGTTAATTCTACCCCTTCAAATTGAACAGTTCCTTCTGTTGGCTCCTCTAAACGAAGAATTGCACGCCCTGTCGTAGATTTCCCACAACCTGACTCGCCAACGATACTAACGGTTTCACCTTCATAAACTTCAAAGCTAATTCCGTCGACTGCTTTTACGTGGTTGACTGTGCGACCTAACATTCCCCCTTTTATCGGGAAATGTTGTTTTAGTCCTTCAACCTTGAGCAATTCTTTTTTTACCATAAACCGTCACCTCCGACTCGCCGTCCCACTCGTCAGAATATATCCAACAACGAACGTCATTTCCTTGCTCATCTTTTAGTAATTCCGGCAATTTTGCTCGGCATAAATCCGTTGCAGCTGGACATCTTGGCGCAAATCGACAACCGACAGGCATATCGTTCACATTTGGAACGTTTCCTTTAATCGGCTCCAGCTTTTCTTGCTCCACGTCATGACGGGGCAACGAATTTAGAAGACCAATTGTATACGGATGCTTTGGCTCTTTAAAGAGTGTATAGATATCCGAATGCTCTACAACTTGCCCAGCATACATGACCGCAACGTAATCACAAGTCTGTGCAACAACACCTAAATCATGTGTGATAAAGATGACAGACATCCCAAGACGATGTTGCAACTCTTTAATTAAATCTAGGATTTGCGCTTGAATGGTTACATCTAAGGCAGTTGTTGGCTCATCTGCAATTAACATTTCTGGGTCACACGCTAATGCCATCGCAATCATCACACGTTGACGCATACCGCCCGAAAGTTCGTACGGATAGTTTTTCACACGCGCTTCTGGCGACGGAATCCCAACAAGTTTTAACAAATCCACAGAACGCTCTAAAGCCTGCTTTTTGGACATCTTTTGGTGTTTAATCAATGACTCACTGATTTGCTGACCAACTGTGAACACTGGATTTAAAGAGGTCATTGGTTCTTGAAAGATCATCGAAATTGCGTTTCCACGGATTTCCCGCATTTCTTTGTCCGTTTTCCCTATTAAGTTCTCATCTTTAAAGCGGATTTCTCCGCCTTTAATTTCCCCATTAGTCGCGAGCAGTTGCAAAACCGACAATGCGGTAATGCTCTTGCCAGATCCTGACTCCCCTACGATTCCAAGTGTTTTCCCTTTAGGCAAAACAAAACTCACGCCATCTACGGCTTTAACTTCACCATCATCTGTATAAAAAGATGTTCGAAGATTTTCCACTTCTAACAAGTTCGTTTCCATTTTGGAATCCCTCTCTTCTTAAAACTCTTAAACTCAAAAATTAGCAAGTTAAGCTTTAAAGAGTCTTTCTTAACACACCGTTATGTGGCATGTGTTTTAGTTCAAATCTATTCGCTTATTCAGCATGCGATAGGAAATGTCAACGAGCATATTCACCAAGACAAACAACAATGAAATAATGAGAATGGTCCCTTGTACTACTGGGAAGTCACGTTGACGAATCGCTTCAATTGTTAAACGACCCATTCCGTTGATCGCGAAAATTGTCTCAGTAATGACTGCTCCGCCAAGAAATGCACCAAACTCTAGACCGACAACTGTAATTACAGGAATCAATGCATTCTTCAGCGCGTGACGATAAGTAACAACACGCTCACTTAACCCTTTCGCTCTTGCCGTTCGAATATAGTCCTGCCCGATAATTTCAAGCATAGATGCGCGTGTCATTCGTGCAATAATTGCAGCACCACTTGTTCCGAGTGCAAGAACAGGCAACAGAATTTGTCGCCAACTATCGCCCCATCCAGAAGGTCTCATTTTCAAGAATTCTGGTAACCAATCGGCACCTACTGCAAACCATTGAATTAACACAAGTCCTAGCCAGAAGTTCGGCATAGAAAGTCCAAATAGTGCAACGATCATTATGCTAACGTCAGCCCATGTTGAGTGACGTACTGCTGAAACAATCCCTGCAATTAAGCCAATAAAAACGGCCAATATCGTCGAGTAAATGGCTAATTCAGCGGTCACCCAAAACCGTCCACCGATTTCTTCTAAAACAGGTCGACCACTTCGGATTGAATATCCTAAATCTCCTTGGACAGCCCCCGATATGTAATTAAAGTACTGGACTGGTTTGGGTTCATTCAAACCCAGTCTTTCACGTAATTGTTCGACGGTTGCTTCAGAAGCTGCCTCACCAGCCATAATTTGTGCAGCATCACCTGGTATGAGATGCATCAGAGAAAACACAAGAATCGACACACCGATTAAAACCGGGATCGTTTGTAATAATCTTCTCACTATATATTTAGCCATTATTCTTCACCCCAATCATCTATTCATCTTCGGATCGAGTGCATCTCGTAATCCGTCACCAAAAATATTAAACGCTAACACAACAATAACGATCATCATCCCAGGGAACATAATAATATGTGGTGAAGACTTCATGTATGTTCGTCCATCATTTAACATTGCGCCCCACTCAGGATCTGGCGGCTGTGCACCAAGCCCAAGGAATGAAAGGCCACTAGCAGTTAATACCGCTGTTGCAATTCTTAATGTTGCTTGCACAATAATTGGAGACATTACGTTCGGTAAAATATGTTTGAATATAATGCGAAAATCTGACGCACCTAGTGCACGAACTGCATCTATATATTCCAACTTCCTCACGGATAATGTCGAGCCTCTAACAATTCTTGCAAAGGCAGGTACAGAGAAAATACTTACTGCAATAATTACGTTTGTTAAACTTCCACCCAATACACTCACGATTGCAAGGGCTAATAGAATTCCTGGGAATGCAAGAAGAACATCCATAAGTCTCATAATAATCGTATCAATTTTACCACCGTAATAACCCGATATAATTCCTAAGACAACCCCAACGCTTCCACCAATCGCTACTGAAAGAAACCCAACTTTCAACGTAAGTGGCATTCCAAATATAATTCTCGTAAATATATCCCGTCCAAAGTTATCAGTGCCAAACCAATGCTCCGCTGACGGTGTCTGTAATTTATTCAACACATCTACCTTTGTCGGATCTTGTGACATTACATGTGGACCGATAATTGCGACAATTACAAATAAAATGATAAAGAAACCGCCGACTACTGCTGCCTTATTCTTTCTTAATCGTTTCCAAAAAGCTTTGAATGCTTCGATTCTCGGACTAGACCTTTTCGGACCAATTGTCGGAGCGAGCGCCTTTTCTGACATACTTTGTAACATCCTTTCTCCAATAAGCCATTCTACTAACCTTACATTCTACATACCTAATGTGTAGCATAACACGAGAATACAATTATCAGTATACAATTACAAGTAATTTTCTAACAATTATATTTTCTCATTCTACTATAATAATGAGTTCTTTCTTATATATCAAATAATTCATTATTCTAACTACTGTTTTGGCATAAACTTTCCCTTTTAGTTCCATTTTTATTTAAATATTCCTAATATTCCTAATTTAGATTGTTTCGAGAAGCGAATGATGCTATGGTTTTTAGTATATTGTGAAAACTAACAGTATAAAAACTATATTGGGGGAGAATTTTCAATGAAAAGTAGTAAGAAGTTATCTTTACTATTAGTGATGACACTCATTCTTTCTTTATTTCTAGCAGCGTGTGCTGGTGGAAGCGACAAAAAAGATGGTGACACATCTAAAGAAGAAGGAACAACAAATGCTGATACCAAAGATGACGGTGGAGATTTGGTCATTGCGACAATCTCTGATGCTGCAAAATTAGACCCACATCTCTCAACTGATGTCCCTTCAGCAAATATTCAAACAAACCTATTTGATGGGCTTGTCAAAAAAGATGAAAACGACAACATCGTTCAAAACTTAGCGACGAATTGGGAGACAATTGATGAAACGACTTGGGTATTTGACCTTCGTGATGACGTTACATTTCACGATGGGGAGGAATTTAATGCCGAAGTCGTCAAGAAAAACATAGAACGTGTATTAGATGAAGAAGTCGGTGCACCACGTGCTTTTGTTTTTGAAGTCATCACAGCGATCGAAGTTCTGGATGAATTTAAAGTACAAATTACAACTGAGTTCCCTTTCGCGCCTTTACTTGCACACATGAGTCATCCAGCCGCAGTAATGGTCAGTCCAAAATCGATTGACGAAGATTATGCAGCGATGGAAGATGGCGGTGAACCAGGTTCAGTGATTAACCTAAATCCAATCGGTACTGGATTCTTCAAGTTTGAAAGTTGGGATCCAGGTACTCAAATTAAAATCGTCAAAAATGACAACTACTGGGGAGAAGAAGCTTCTCTAAACTCAGTGACATTTAAAGCAATCCCAGAAGGCGGTACACGTCTTGCCGAACTCGAAACAGGACATGCGCACCTGATCGAACCGGTTCAACCGAGCGAAGTTGAACTCGTTAATGATTCTGGTAAAGGGATGGTAGATGAAAAGATTTCTTCTTCGCTCGCCTATGTGGGATTTAACTTAGAGAAAGAACCTTTTAATGATGTTAAAGTGCGTCAAGCGGTTTCGATGCTTATTAACCAAGATGATATTCTCCAAGGCATTTACGAAGGATACGGTGTTGCAGCGGTCGGACCACTCGCACCTGGTGTATTTGGTTACGACGATTCCATGCAACCTTTGTCATATGATCCAACAGCCGCAAAAGAATTGTTAGCAGAAGCAGGTTTCCCAGATGGATTTAAAACGACAATCTGGACGAATGACAACCAACAACGAATGGATATGGCTGTTCTTATTCAAGAAGAACTAAAGCAGGCGAATATCGAAGTCAGTATTGAAATCGTTGAGTGGGGCGCTTATTTAGATAAAACAGCAAATGGTGAACACGATATGTTCATTCTCGGCTTATCTAATCCAGTTGGCGATGCTGATTATTTTCTATCTCAACTGTTCCATTCTGAAAACAAAGGAGTCTCTGGCAACCGCTCATTCTATAATAATCCAGACGTCGACCAGTTAATAGAAGACGCACGAAAAGAAAATGAGGAAACAAAACGACTTAACCTCTACAAGGAAGTCCAAGAAATTTTAATCGAGGAAGCGCCTATGGTTTATGTACATCACCAAGCTTATTTAACAGGGGTGAGCAATCAAATTGAAGGCTATTGGATTGATAGCTCTGGGTACTACAAACTACAACATGTTCGTTTTGGCGAGTAAAAGGGAGCTTTAAAAGAAGCCCACAATCTTATTTTAAGTAGGATTGTGGGCTTTTGTATTTTTCTGATTGTGCGAATCATTTATATATGATATATTGCTGTTAGCTGTTGTATTTCACAATAGTTAAAAAATTCTATTTAGGGGGACTTTTAATTGAGAAAGAATAGCAATATCAAATGGCTCTTAATGCTTGTTCTCGCATTGTCATTCGCGCTCGCGGCTTGTGCTGGCGGTTCTGATTCAGACAAAGACACAGGTAAAGAAGACGGCAACAAAGACAACAAGACATCAGGAGAGTCTGCTGATAGCGGAGAACTAATTATCGCAATTTTATCAGATGCATCTTCACTAGATCCTGCGGGGTCAAACGACGTACCTTCATCTGTCGTCCAAGCTAACATCTATGAAACACTTGTGAAGCGTGATGATGACAATAACATTATTGAAGGTCTTGCAACTGAATGGGAAGCGATTGAAGATAACAAATATGAGTTCAAACTTCGTGAAGACGTTAAGTTCCACGACGGAGAACCATTCAACGCTGAAGCAGTAAAAGCAAACCTTGAAAGAATTCTTGACGAGAAAATAGCGTCACCACGTTATTTCCTTTATGAAATGGTAACAAGTGTTGATGTTGTAGATGAGTACACAGTACAAATCACAACTGAATACCCATTCGCACCACTTCTTGCACACCTTTCACATAGCGGTGGCGCAATCATAAGTCCTAAATCGATTGAAGCAGACTATGCAGCAATGGAAGAAGGAAAAGACCCAGGTTCTGTTATTTCAAACGAACCAGTTGGAACAGGTTTCTTCACTTTTGAAAGCTGGAACCCAGGTTCAGAAATTAAACTTGTTAAAAACGAAGACTACTGGGGCGATAAAGTACAAGTCGACTCTGTCGTGTTCAAAGTTGTTCCAGAAAGTACAACACGTAACGCAGACCTAGAACGTGGATTCGTTCACATTGTAGATCCTGTACAACCAATTGAAGTTGATGAAATTAATGCTGGCGATTATGCCACTGTCGTACAAAAACCATCTGCAAGTCTATCATACATCGGATTTAACGCTGAAAAAGCACCATTCGATGATC
>JARIDM010000153.1 GCA_029263945.1 Sporosarcina sp. | reverse complement strand
TCGTTCATGCGAACAAACTAATTATTCGGTATTAGCCCCGGTTTCCCGGAGTTATCCCCATCTGTAGGGCAGGTTGCCCACGTGTTACTCACCCATCCGCCGCTAACATCAGAGAAGCAAGCTTCTCTGATGTTCGCTCGACTTGCATGTATTAGGCATGCCGCCAGCGTTCGTCCTGAGCCAGGATCAAACTCTCCATAATAGAGAAACTTGAATAGCTCGAGTTTCATTGCTGGCGTCTAGGATTATAAAATCCTTATGACGACATTTGTATATTGTCTAAAACACCGAAGTGTTTCAAACGATTTATTAAGTGCCTTGAACTTAATGTGTTCTTGACGTTTTGCTGTTCAGTTTTCAAGGTTCAATTTATGAAGGCTATTTCACACCATCAAAGCTCTCTCGGAGCAACTTCTCAAATATACCATCTATATTTAATAGAGTCAAGTACATTTCTTTTTTTCTTTTACAGCACCTCGGTTAGATGTTTTGACATCTGCTCCTTAGCGACAACCAAAATAATACCACACTACATTCTAAACTGTCAACAACATTTTACGAGACATTCATTTATCATCTCGTAAAACGTCTGACCACTTACTTTACCGAGTACTTGCGATGGGTTATCAATGAATTTTTCGATTGCTTCTCAATGACCTTAATAAACCCTTTGTCTATTAAAAACTCAATAAAAACTTCTAACTCGATAGAATATAACTTTAATTCCTCTTGTTCATGAAGCTCCTGAATTTCCCAACTTTCCTTTGTTTTCATAATCTCAAGAATATGTTGTGCTCCCTCTGCTGTTCGATTATAAATAAAGAATTCACTTGCTAAAAAAAGAAGTTCTAAGCGTTTCTCAAGGGGTTCATCACTTATAATGAGTTCCTCATACAGTTTATAAATCGCAGGATCTATTTTTTTCACTTGAGCCCAAACTGTTATTTCTGGAAATAAACCATTTTCGATTACAGCAAGTCTTGCTAAATGGTGCAATGAATTAACGACATGATTGTATGCATCTAAGTAATTCTTTTGCTCATAAAAGTTTTTCCCTTCTATATAAGCCCTCACCAGTCTAGAAAGTTCTAAGCCCATTTTTATTTTCCGTCCAAAGAACGGAAACTCTTTTAACTCTCTTTTTAAATTCCGAACGTACTCATTGCGGTCAAAGTAAACTGTTCCATAAAATAACCAGTCCACGACTTTTCTTTTCGAACCGACTAACAACCATTTTCTGAGTTGGCGCTCACTAATTACGTGCATAGCTGCACTTCCAGAACTTGAACCATAGTGCTTTGTGTAAATTGGAGTTGTTTCATCAGCTGTGATAATGAGTAGAATCGCATCGAACGTATCCGTAATTGGATCCCCTTCTTCTCTTTTCTCGACGAGAAGCACGCCTAACGTTTTAGAATCACTAGCCCGTTCTTGATAGATTGACCTTAATACTTGTTCCATTTCTACACCTCCATGCAGTTTATCTTTCGACAAGTCATCGCAGAATCCTCTAAACAAATAATAATAAATATCGAAACATCTTAAATTATGCTATAGTAATTGTGGGTCGTTAAGGAGGTCAGTTTAAAATGAAACCACGTAAAAATAAAATTAACCGGATACGTTCATTTGCACTATCGCTTGTTTTTATCGGTGTTGTGATTATGTATGCTGGTATTTTCTTTAGGAAATATGAAATCGTCATGCTTCTATTCATGGTAATTGGTATGTTAGCAGTAATTTCTAGTGCAATCGTCTATGCATGGATTGGTTCGTTATCTACACGAGCTGCACAGGTGGTCTGTCCGAATTGCGGAGGACTTACAAAAATGATCGGACGCGTAGATATGTGTGGCCATTGCCGCGAACCTCTTACAATGGATCGTTCACTCGAAGGTAAAGAGTTCGATGATGCTTACAACCGTCCAAGTAAAGTTAAAGAGGATGCTCTGGAAGAACCTAAATAAAAAACCAGCAAACTCTTTTTTAAGAGTTTCGCTGGTTTTCTTATTCTAACGCTGCATTATTCTCAGCACATGCTGGACATGTACCATAGACTTCTAATCGATGTGAATCTACTTCAAAACCAGTGATGTGAGCAGCTAATTGTTCTACTTCTTCCAATCCTGGATAATGAAAATCGACTATTTTTCCACACTCATTACAAATCACATGGTAATGATCATGGGTTACAAAATCAAAGCGACTTGAAGCATCACCATAAGTTAATTCCTTAATAAGTCCTACTCCTAAAAAAACGCGAAGATTATTATATACTGTTGCAACACTCATATTAGGGAAATTGCCAGAGAGTGATTTGTATATGTCATCGGCTGTCGGATGCGACTTAGAAGTAATTAGATATTCTAAAATCGCATGTCGTTGGGGAGTGATTCTTATCCCATTCTTTTTCAATGTGTCCAGCGCGTCTATCAGGTTTATTTCAGACATCGCTATGCACCTCGCTCCTATAAAGATTCTTACTTTGTAATCATTATAATTATTGTACTGAAATACGAGGAGGTTTGTCAACTAAAGCGATGCATTTTAACGCCAAGTGAAAATATTCATAACACCTAGTCTAAAAGAGTTTAAGCGTTGCTCAATTCCTTCAGTACTTGTAACGCTTCGGCAATATGTCCTTCAACTTTCACTTTGCGCCATTCTTTCAGAACTTCACCACTTGGATTGATAAGAAAAGTAGAACGTTCAACCCCCATGTATTCTTTGCCAAAGTTCTTCTTTAACTTCCAAACGTTATATTTTTCTGCAACTTCATGATCTGTATCTACGAGCAATGAGAACGGCAAGCCTTTATTTGCAATGAACTTTTTATGCGAAGCCTCATCATCTGGGCTCACACCTAATATGACTGCATTTAAATTGCTAAAGTCTTCAAATGAATCTCTAAAATCACATGCTTGTGTCGTACATCCTGGTGTTGCATCTTTTGGGTAAAAATAGAGCACCACGTACTTTTCATTCGCAAAATCTGCAAGAGAAACAATCTCCCCTTCTTCATTGCGCAATGAAAATTCAGGTGCTTGAGTACCTTCAAGTGTTGTCATGTATACCGCCTCCAATAGTTTAAGCATTCGAATTGCTTCCCTCAATGGTAACCGAGGCGCCAATTACTTTCAATTTCTTTGGCGTAATGAGACTTTTTTGTTTAGAATAGAAGAGGATATAATAGGAACGGAGGAAATCGGATGAATAGAACAAATTCAGAACAAATATTTAAAGAAGCAACAGAACATATAGTGGGGGGCGTAAACAGCCCGTCACGTGGTTATCACGCAGTCGGAGGTGGACCCTCTACTGTTATGGAGCGGGCACAAGGTGCTTATTTTTGGGACGTCGATGGCAATAAATACATTGACTACTTAGCTGCATACGGGCCAATTATTACTGGGCATGCACATCCCCATATTACGAAAGCAGTTACACATGCAGCAGAAACAGGTCTACTATACGGGACACCTACACGTCACGAAGTAAAGTTCGCTAAAATGTTAAAAGAAGCAATGCCCAACATGGATAAAGTACGTTTTGTCAACTCTGGGACAGAAGCTGTTATGACAACCATTCGTGTGTCTCGTGCTTACACAGGACGCACAAAAATCATGAAATTCGCAGGCTGCTATCACGGCCATTCAGACTTAGTGCTTGTTGCGGCTGGTTCTGGACCTGCAACACTTGGAACACCTGATTCAGCTGGCGTTCCAACTTCGATTGCAAATGAAGTCATCACAATTCCATTTAATAATCCAGAAGCTTACCAAGAGGCAATGGATAAATGGGGTGAAGAAATTGCCTGTGTTCTCGTGGAGCCAATTGTAGGCAACTTCGGGATTGTTGAACCAAATGAAGGTTTCTTAGAACTCGTTCATGAAGTTGCGGCTAATAACGGAGCTTTAATTGTTTACGATGAAGTCATTACGGCATTCCGATTCCATTACGGTGGTGCACAAGATATGCTCGGCCTTACCCCTGATCTAACTGCGCTCGGAAAAATCATCGGCGGCGGATTACCTATCGGTGCTTACGGCGGTAAAAAAGAAATCATGGAACA
>JARIDM010000094.1 GCA_029263945.1 Sporosarcina sp. | reverse complement strand
CCATCCCGAACACGGTAGTTAAGCTCTTCAGCGCCGATGGTAGTTGGGGGTTTCCCCCTGCAAGAGTAGGACGTTGCCAAGCACTAAAGAAGTCATTGCCTTTAAGGTAGTGGCTTTTTTTGTTTTTGATAATAAAATTAGTTGTCTACCTGCATTCCTCTTCATCTATATAATCAGGTTTCTATTTATCTCTGTTTTCATGATTTATGCCTATAATGGGTATAGTAGTGTAGAGGTGAGGAAAGATGATTGTAAAACGAATAGTGAGTCGCTTTTTTAGAGAACGTTTTTTTGATCAAGCTGCACAAATTGCCTATTATCTTTTATTATCAATGCTTCCATTCTTAATATTTCTATTTTCCTTATTGGATTTGTTTATCGTGAATGAAGAGATCTTACTTAACTTACTAAAACCTTTTACACCTTCAGAAGCTTTTTTACTGATAGAAGATAATGTACATTTGATTCTAAATAAAAGTCAGGGCAATATCTTATATGCTAGTCTACTGAGCGCATTCTGGCTGTCGTCTGTAGCCGTTCAAGCACTTGCAAGGTCATTAGACATGGCGAATGGACGGAAACGTAGAGCAGTCTTTTGGAAGGTTCTTATACGTGATCTAGGAATCACGCTTTTGTTTATGCTTGTCATTCCGTTGTCATTATTTCTGCCTCTGATCGACCAAGCCATTCTTAATGCGGTGAATTACACAGATACGATTCAAAACTGGCAAGTGTGGTTGTATATACGTCCTGCGATCCGTTGGGGATTAGGTTCATTATTTTTATTGGGCTTCTTTTTATTGTTTTATAAGATTGTTCCTACTGGAAAAGTTCCGATTAAAGAAGCACTTCCAGGTGCTCTGTTTTCGGCCATAGGATGGCAGTTATTTTCTTTAGTGTTTGGAAAGTACGTAGCTACTGTTGACTATACAATGTTATATGGTCAACTATCTGGTATCATTTTACTTGTACTCTGGTTTTATTTGACGGCAGTTATTATTTTGATTTCAGGCTTATTAAACGCAGAATTGAGAAGGAAAATTGGTAGATGAAGGAGTTGAAAAAAGATGATAAAAATACTAGTTGTAGATGATGATCCTAATATTTTAGAACTAGTGAGTATTCAACTTGCACAAGCAGGATATTATGTACAAAAAGCTACCAATGGCTTTGATGCGCTGGCATTAATTGAGGAAGATCTTCCTGATTTAGCGGTTGTGGATATTATGATGCCTGGAATGGATGGATATACATTAACTAAAAAGATTCGGACAGAAACAGATATTCCAGTACTTTTGCTTACGGCAAAAGGAGAATTGGAAGATAAAGAAAAAGGTTTTTTAGCAGGATCGGATGATTATGTTGTAAAACCATTTGAACCAAAGGAATTACAATTTCGTATTCATGCTATTTTACGTAGATATGATAAGGCCGTTGATGCATTAATACAGGCTGGACCGCTCGAAATTAATCGGCAAAGTTATGAGGTTTCTGTAGGAAAGAAGGTTTTGCTATTGCCTTTAAAGGAATTTGAGTTATTGTCGGTGTTGGCTTCACGTCCCAATACTGTCTTCACTAGGGAAATCCTATTGGAACGTGTATGGGGGTATGATTATGAAGGCGACGAGCAAACACTTAATGTTCATATTAAACGTGTGCGGAGTAAATTATCGAAGTTAACAGATGAAGTTGTAATTGCTACTGTCCGCGGTGTTGGATATAAGATAGAGGTCGAGTTATGAGATCACTTTACGGAAAGCTCATTGTCATCACGGTACTTATTATGATTGGCAGCGGACTGATTGCTTTTTTAAGTATTAATACATATTATCACCAAGTATTAAAAGGACAAAATGATGAGAAAAATGTAAAAATTGCTGAACATATGGCTCATTTTATTGAGCAAAATGATGATGTGAACTTGGCACAATACTTGGAAGTGGAGTCTGCTACTGGGTATAAATTGCATGTTGTGAATGAAGCGCGTATTGGAACGTTGTACGGTGAACCTTTTAGAAGCCAAAATCTCTCAGAAACAGCAATAGAAGATGTTTTAAGTGGAGAAATTTATCATGGGATGCGAGATCTTCCGAGCGAAACTTTTGTGACAGGTTTTTTCTCTAACGAGTTGGCGAATACAGTGGGCGTTCCTTTTAAATACAAGGGGGCGTCTTACGCACTCTTTTTAAGGCCAGATATTAAGATGTTATTTACGGAAGTCCATTTTATATTGGGTGGAATGGTCGTTGTGATGGCGATTGTAAGTTTACTGGCGATGCTTATTGTTGCTAAGAAACTGATCGATCCAATTACGGAGCTAACGATTGCGACGAAAAAAGTTGGAGAAGAACGTTTCACTGGGAATCTTCATATTAATCGGCGTGATGAGATCGGACAACTTGCTCAAAGCTTTCAACAGATGACAGAAAAGTTAAGTGAAAATGATCGAATTCGTAAAGAATTCATTAGCGATGTATCGCACGATTTCCAGTCTCCACTCCTAAATATTAAAGGGTATTCAGATCTCTTATTAGATGAAAATATTACGGTGGAAAAGCAAAAAAGTTATGCGCTTGTCATTCAAGCAGAAACGGATCGCTTATCGTTATTGACGAAGCAATTGCTACTGTTGACCTCATTGGACCAATTGTCTTCCCCACTTAAACCAACGTCGTTTAGTTTAGATCAACAGCTAAAAGATACTGTGAGGAAATATAGATGGTTGTTGGAAGAGAAAGCGTTGACGATGTCTATGGACCTTGAGGAAGTAACGATAAAAGGTGATCCAGCTTTTCTTGAAAAAGTTTGGGAGAATTTAATCTCTAATGCGTTAAAATATACAACAGCTGAAGGTACAATTGAAATAGAGTTAGCAGCCCAAGAAGAAAGTGTGAGGGTAACAGTTCGGGATAGTGGAATCGGAATGAATGGTGAAGAAGTCAAGCGGGTCTTTGATCGTTTTTATCGTGCGGATAATTCTAGAACGCAAGAAACGGGTGGAACGGGTCTTGGTTTATCGATTGTGCAACAAGTTGTGAAATTGCATAAAGGGAACATTCATGTAACCAGTTCTGAAGGCATTGGCACGACATTTATTGTGACATTGCCGAAGTTGTAATGCTGTGTTCATCTTCCGTTCATGTTGGTGTTTTAAGATTAGAATAGAAACAACAACACGGGAGGAATTTATATGCAAGAAAAATGGAGTTTACGACTTATCCGTATTGCAGCAATTTTTGGTTTGATCGGAACAGTACTTGGTTCACATATGGCGGGGACAGGTTCATATGCATTCCGTCCAATTCATGCGCACATCCTATTAGTAGGTTGGCTATCGATGTTTGCTTGGGGTGTTTTCTATAAGATTTATCAGGTTCGTGCAAGCAAGCTGATCACGATGCACGGTTGGACAGCGATTATCGGATCGATTGGTCTAACGACAGGTATGTGGTTACAGTTTTTAAAACCTTTTAATATCAATGAAACCGTTGCGCTTGTTTTCTACATTGTAGGTGGAACAATTTTATTAATCGCTTTTGCATTGTTTGTAGTTGTGACATTTCTTACTGAAAAAGGAAATAAAAGAACTTAAAAAATATTAAAAACGCTGAATTCATTATCAGCGTTTTTTTGTATGGATTATGTTGTACTTTTTTCGAATTCTAGAACGATTTTTCCGTCCTCTAATTTTAAAGAGGCGTTAAATTTATTACCGTTTTTTGCGGTGAATCCTTTGATGATGTTCGTTTGTCCTTTTGTACAAAGGAGCTTCACCTGGGCTGTTGAAATCTTTTTCTTGAGAAAAATGCCAGGGAAAGTTTGTTTACAACCTTCTTTATAGGCTGAACAGCCATAAAATCCTTTGCGCGAAACAATTTTTCCTTTCCCGCAAGTTGGACAATCAGCGACTTCAACGACTTGATAGCGTGTTTTCTTCGTCGAGGGGATGGACTTCACTTGGAAGTTAGCCGCCTCGATTTGTTGCGGAACACTTTGGATGAGTGAATCAATAAACTTTGCAATGTTATTTAAAAAGTAATCGGGTGCCCCTTCTCCGTTCCCAATTTTACGTAAGTACGTTTCCCATTTTGCGGTCATTGAGGGACTGGCAAGTAGGCTTCCTTCAATGGCTTCGCATAAAATACGGCCTTTATCCGTGAGGGAGACAATGTTTTTGGTCACCTGGATATACCCGTGCTTTTTGATGGTTTCAATAATGCCACTTCGAGTAGCCTCTGTACCTAGTCCTTCAATTTCTTTTAAGATTTCCGTTTCATCACGGTCTTCGACAAATTTCCCACATGTTTTCATCAGCGTAATGAGTTGTCCCTCTGTATATGGTTTTGGAGGCGTGGTTTTTCCTTCGTGAATGCTAATTTTACTTTGAACGGCTTCGTTTTCATGGAGCGTTGGCAAAAGTTCGTTCTTTTCTTTTTTTGCCGTTGGGAATAAAGATTTCCATCCAATGTCATTTTCTACTTTCCCAGTGGTGAAAAAGGGAAGTTGTTGAACATCGGTCGTTACTTTTGTTTCCGTATATAGGTAATCGGTATGGAACATGGCGAGTGTTGTCCGTAATACTTCTTCATACAGTTTTCGTTCATTCGGAGGAAATTTCTCCAGTGCAGCAGCAGCAGGCACTTTCTTCGTCGGGATAATCGCGTAGTGTTCCTGAACTTTTGCGTTATCGACGTAGCGCTTTTTCGGTTGCCGTGATTGAATGTCAAAAGGTTGTTGAATGAGTTGTTGAAAGTTCTCTACTTGTTCAACTAAGTAAGCAAATTCACTCGTAGTAATATGACGTGAATCTGTACGTGGGTATGTGATAAGCTTTTTTTCATATAAACTTTGTGCCGTTTTTAAGGCGTTTGCGGGACTCATTTTCCACAAACGGTTGGCAGTTGCTTGTAAAGTTGATAAAGAATGCAGTTGCGGTGGTGGGATTCGCTTGTTTTGATGTTTAACAGATGTAATCACTCCAGCTGAGTTGGGCTGAATCCCATGTTTTTGTAGTAAAGCCACCAACTCTTCACGTTTATTCATTTTGACTTTTGCTTTCCCTTTATATAAACCGCCTTCAGCTTTAAACTGGGCTTCTACTTCAAAAAATGGCTCAGAGACAAAGTCTTCCATCTCTTTTTGCTTTTTATAAACGAGGTAAACCGTTGGTGATTGTACACGTCCAATCGGGAAAACTTGTTCATATCCTTTGGCTTTCAGTAAAAGGGTATAGAGGCGTGAGCCATTCATACCGACGAGCCAATCGCTAATTTGTCTTGCTTTTGCTTCTTCATAGAGGAGCAAGTCCTTTTCGTTATCTCGTAAGTTCATAAACCCTTTGCGAATCTCGTCGATTTCTAGGGAGTTAATCCACAGACGTTTTATTGTTTTATTACGCGCGCCTGTCTGGTTGTAAATACTATAGAAAATATTAGAGCCTTCACGATCAATGTCACAAGCGTTGATGACTGTCGAAGCGGACAGCATAAACTTTTTTACGGCCTGGAACTGTGCGTACTTTCCCTTGGAAACTTGGAACTCATATGCTTTAGGTAATATCGGCAAGCTCCCAAGTGCCCAACGATTCCAGCGGGCGTCATAGGCTTTAGGTTCTTTTAATTCGACCAGATGGCCGATGCCCCAAGTGATAATGGCTCCTTGTGGGAATAACTGGCTTTGTGCCAATTCAATATGTGTTTTATGACGGCTTTTCACCGTAAAAGCTTCAGCGTAGGATTTCGCTTGGGATGGCTTTTCGGCTAGGATTACTGGTTTCATGATAGAACCTCTTTTCTTTTTGCGGTGGAACGTTCGTTTTTATGCTTGGATTGGATGCCTTTATTATTCATTCTCAATTCCAAAACACAGAAAAGCTAAAATAAAAATTCTATTTTTAGATATTTAAAATTGCCGAGTAGCGCTGTACTTTATTTTTAAAGGCTTTTTCTCCACCTTCTAAATGAACCAATCTCAATTTCATAATCTGCTTATCACTTAAATATCCCTTTTTTCTTATAAATCTATTATTTCCATCGGCATTGGTAACGATTGCAGAATTATGCGTTACTACTATTACTTGACGATGATTTTTTATATTACGCATGCTAGATACAAATTTTTATAAATGTATTAATTGTCTAGATTATCTTCAGGCTGATCATAAATAAAAGGAGTATTGTCTCCAAGGTATTTACCATACTTCATAATTAAAGTTTAAAGTGTAGTCATCTACCCATTTAATGTACAACCGAATTGATTCAATTACATTATTTTTATTTTTTCGTATTTTATCTAATGCCTCGCCATAAATTGCTCCGATTGTAACATCACTTATATCGCGGGGGATGGTTACTTTTTTCTGTCGGTGTAAAGAGCAGTCATCGCAACAACAGTTGTTACCACTGTCGCGAGAAATATGGTGGATTGGAAAAACATATTCATTGCATCGTAAGTCATCATATAGACACCCCTATTCTCAAGGGAGTGCCAACCGCCCATCCGCTATATGTTGCTGCAACATACAGTCTAGCATTTTATACGACAAAAATCGACGTGACTAGCTATAAAAGATCTATATAAAGTCCCTAAATCTCTACATTAATCAAGTTGGATTCTTAATGATTTTACTAAATCGCTGATTGTAAGATTTAACTAGAAAACAAGTATCCGTGGTGTTCAACTTCTTTATCATGGCCAAACTTTTCACCCTTTGCCACCCGCTATTTCTTCAGTTGTGAGGAGGAAAGTGAATAGGAAGTTTTTCGTGTATATACGGAGCAAAAAGACAGGGAGCTGAGGCTCCCTGTCTTTATTTTACTTT
>JARIDM010000026.1 GCA_029263945.1 Sporosarcina sp. | reverse complement strand
CCTTTTGACCACTTATATAGGGTCAAAAGGTTATTTTCTTTGCTTTCACTCCTACTTGTTACAATGACTAGCATTTTTTCTTCATTTCTCCGACTTTTTATTGTTGTCCTGTTCGGTAGCTTTGTCTGCCTTTTTATAATCTTTGGCATACAATACTTCCTGCGCCGATGAAAGGCCGTTGTTCTTTTCCGTCAATGTTTCGTGAGGTGCTTTGTTTTCTTTCAAGTCTAACACTCCTTTTTTCTTTTTCGTCTCACTTAAAGTCTTCCACGATGCAAGAAAATTAAACATAGCGGGACGGTTCGCATTCATTGGCTTTCTTCTCGAAGCCACTTGAACTGCAAAAGAAGGTGATCGACTGGCATCGGACGCGAAGTACCTCGCAATGTCTTCGTATACGTGAGATTTCACTCGATAATCGTATGCTGTGCTTTAAGGAATGAAATCGACTGTAGAATCAGTTCTCGCATCACACTGAGGTCAACCTTTTCCACATTCGTAATATAAACACATGCTTTCCCAGCTTTATGTTTGCCTAATTTCTCTAGTAGCACTTCACGTTCAGCATCGCCTGTCGCAAAATAGAGACTAAAGTTTTGTTTGCGGGGAGAAAAACCGACAAGTGGTGCAGTGCCACTATACCCCGATTCATAGGTATAGGCATACTTACCAAAACCAATGATGGAAGGTCCCCACATTTTTGCTTTATAGCCACTTGTTTCCTCAAAGAGTGTAAGTAATTCATATGTTTGTGCTTTCTTTTTTTCAGTTAGGGAAAGCCCCTCAATAAATTCCTGCACATTAACAGCTGTATCTTGCGTTTTCTGATTATATGCCAATCCTAAAGTCCTCCTTTTTATCTCGCAGCGATGATTGTTCTTTATCTACCTCAAACTAGTCAATGCTTTGCACATTTATAATTGTACTAACGAGTAATTTTCTTATCCCCGTCGAACCCACAAGTATAAGATACATTTTAATGGCGTCGATTCTTTCAACAACGCCGCGGTGCTCGGTCACTTGGCCGTTCGCCCAAGTTTTAACAATGGTTTCACATTGCCTTTTATAAGCTAACTCAAGTTCATCTTGAATGAGCTGTAAATCCCACTCATTGAGTTCTATTCTTTCCGTATAATCGTCACGTTGTTTCCATTTTTCAAGCGCTTTTACATGCTCTGGCAACATCATCGCAGTCCATTTAATATTGCCGCGGTCCTTAATCATACTTTCCCTCCCTATTCATGATGGCCTCCTACTAATTTAGACCTTTTAATCGCCGTTCCAGCCTCTGTAAGTGATACGGCTCTTACGATAGCCGTTGTCCCGTAACGACTTCGAATGTTATCCATCGCTTCACCAAGTTCTCGGACTTGCCATTTCTGTGTATCAAACAAATCCAATTGCATGGAGCGTTCATCTTCTAGTTTTGTAATTGAAACTGAAATTTGACGCACTGCACGGCGATTATAATTTTCATCCAATAAAATCATACACACATCGTAAATTTTCATCGTGTCATTTGTCGCTTCATAAATTGTACGAGATCGTTGAAACCCACCACCGAATTCATTTTTACTATACCCAATTCCAAGAGATATTGTTCTGCCCGCTTGGTTTTTTTCTCTCGCTCGTCGTGCAACGTCTTCACACATTTCTAAAATCACGACGTTTATCTCTTCACGCGTCGTATAATCGCGCAAGAGAATTTGACTTTTGCCGTAACTAACCTGTCCTTCGAGAATGGGTGCGCCTGTTTTTGATAAATCGACGCCCCACGCGTGATGATACAATTGGTTGCCCATGACGCCAAATTTTCGTTCGAGACTTTGGAGATTCGCATGCGCTAAACCGCCTACTGTGAATATCCCCATATGATTCAACGTCTTTTCTGTTTGACGACCAATCCCCCACATCTCACTCACAGGAGATACAGGCCAGAGCTTACTCGGGATGTCTTCGAATGTCCATTTAGCAAAGCCTGTTTTTTTCGCTTCTAAATCAAGTGCAAGCTTTGCCATTAACATATTGGGCCCCATACCAGCCGTAGAAGGCAATGTTAACGTATCGAATATTTCATGTTGAATTCTTTTAACTGTTTCCACAGGATTTCCCCATAACTTTTCAGTTCCTGTTAAATCAATAAAACTTTCATCAATGCTGTAGACGTGAATTGCTTCAGCAGGTACATACTTATGCAGAATGCGGGTGATGGCCATTGATAATTCGAGGAAATAGCTCATTTTCGGGTTGAACAGCCGAATCTCTGGGTGGTTAGGAATCTCAAATAAACGGGTCCCTGTTTTTACGTTAAATCGTTTTTTCATCGGTGGCGAAGCCGCAAGCACAACAGAACCTTTTCGTTCGAGATTTCCTACGACAGCAATCGGTACTTTTTGAACATCTAAGTTATGTAAGGAAGCCATACAACTCGCATAAAAACTCATCATATCCAAAATCGCAATTTTCCGTTGTGGAAACTTTGTATAGTCAATCATACAACAATCCGCTCCCTTGAAATGACAGGAACGAGTGCTAGAATGTTGTCGATCATAAATGTTCGGCTAGACTTACGCAAATCGCAATACGCTCTAAATGAAACAACACCTACTTGTAGCACTTTAATTCTTCTTTGACTAATGACACCGTCTTTTGCCACATACACCATCTCTAGTTGCACATTTCGTTCGATTGACTTCATTAACAAATCACGCACACACGTTCCCTCCTTTAAAGTAATTATAAGGAATGTATGTTCGCTTTTCAAGTGTAATATTTCCCATTTAGTATTTAGGTTCACTAAGTTAGGATTCAATCATTCAGTTCATTTGCTACAATGACGTAAACATATCGGTTGAGCCATAAAACCCGATCATCAATAAATTGAAGTGTGTACGGAAAAGTCCCGCATTCGTCTTGAATAATCGGTATAATAAAAAGAGCGATTGCTTAGTTCTTCTGAATTGATGGTGATTTGAATCTTTCCATTTTACAAATACGTATACATAGTAGAGGTGAACAAATGAGAAAAAATTTCGGAATCTTATTAATTATATTTAGTTTATTCATTGCGTTTGGGGCTATATTTTCTTTTTATGAGGACGCCAAAGGATCGCTATTTATTATTTTTCTAATTAGCTTCCCGCTTTACATAATCGGCCAGCTGACAAGAGCCAATTTAATTAAAATGAGAAAAAATGGGCTTCGGTGGATTTGGGCCTATGTATACGGGGTAATCCTCATTCCAGGCCTGCTACTTTCTATCGAAGGCTATCAAACACTAAAGGAAAACACATTTTCTAACAATGGTTTTGTCTTATTCGAAACAATTTCCAATCCTGAAATGAATGGTTTTTCACTCGTATTTATTTTTATTCTCATGTTGCTGTTTGCTTTTCCTTTTTATGACACGACTTTGAAATGGAAAACAGGCATTGCAATGAGCGCCGTTATCGTTACGCTCTTCTACGCTGGTTATCAGTATATGATGTGGATGGACTACCGCGGCGTCCATGAAGTTGATGGGCTCATTACGCATCACTGGAACGGTGAGGAACAAGTAATCCCTTATACGGATATAGATTTGATCGTTTTCCAACCTTTTGTGAAATACACTTCTATAGTTGAGCCCATTGGTGAAACTTATTTTAAATGGCGCGTTGTTTTCCAGACAAAAAATGCACAAGAAATCTCTTATCATTTTTTTCTAGATGATTACAGTCTGTCAGTCAGTAACGATTTGAAACAGCTTGCCCGATCAAAAGAGATTCCAATTCACATCATCCCGATGACCGATAAACAACGCAAAGAATTCGATTTCCAATTAGAACTAAATGACTTAGAAAAGGAACCTTTTTACTCGTTTTTTGACATTGAGGAATTCTAACTAGTACCTGGCAACAACTGCATGCTGAATTAGCGTTGTGCCAGGCACCTAGCTTGAAAAAATCACACATCTGCACGCATCTTAATGTGCGCTACGCGGTTCCGACCCTTTTCTTTTGCAGTATATAAAGCTTTGTCACTACGCGAGATAATGGAATGTAAGGTATCGCCAAGAATGTGCGTAGCAACACCAAAACTCGCGGTTTTTTTCCCTACCTTTGGAAAATGGTGGTTCGCAAGTGTGATACGGATTTTTTCCGCAAGTGCTAACGCATCCGTTAGGGGTGTCCCAGGACAAATGAGAAGGAACTCCTCTCCGCCCCAACGACCTATTGTATCCGAAGTACGAATGGCTGCTTTAAATAACTTTGCCGTTCCTACTAACACTTCATCGCCTACCTGATGTCCAAAAGTATCATTGACCTTTTTAAAATAATCAAGATCAATTAAGATAATCGATAACGGGTTAT
Organism: Sporosarcina sp.; assembly: GCA_029263945.1. GTDB lineage: Bacteria > Bacillota > Bacilli > Bacillales_A > Planococcaceae > Sporosarcina. Next base: position 4,881 of record JARIDM010000026.1, on the reverse strand, counting down.
CAACTGGATCCGATTGACTAAACTCCTTTTCCAATACACGGTCAAGTAACACACGGTTAGGAATTTGTGTAAGTCGATCTGTATTTGCCAAATGCTGTAGTGCTACTTGGATTTTTTCAAGTTCCTCCGTCCGTGCAAGCACTTTCTTTTCTAGCGTTTCGTTTAACTCATTTTGTGTCTGTCGATTTTCTTTAATAATTAAAGTAATCTTATCCACCAACGCAAATGACAAGATTAACGCTTCAAACATTGCACTGTAAGCAGGAATTTCTTCAAAGACTGCCAAAGACATCGGCAAGAGTCCAAGCATGACCAACGCTTGAATCATCATCGAGAAAAGCAAGAAACTCCAACCCAGTAAGTAGAACCGAGCCGATTTATGCCCTTTTAGGAAAAGACGTAGCGCCGTGACCCACAAAAAGATCAGCACGAACAGCGCCATCGTTGTAATGAATATGTCTGTAAAAGACTGGTTAACCCCGACAAATAAAGCGATCGTAGACAATCCCGCGAGCCCAACCCCTACATTCAAGAGGCGATTGCTTCTTGGCAAGAGCTTGTTAATGTCAAGAAACTTTTTGCCAAATAAAATCATAAAAACAATCATGACGTTGCAACTAAGGCCAAGGGTTTTCGTCAACAACCAAGGAGGCACTATATGTCCAAACAGTTCTACATCAAATGAATTCATCGTGCCTTGGAACAACATGAAACTGAACATATAAAGCGTGTAATATAAATAAGCGCGCTCTTTAAATGAAAAGTATAAGAACAGGTTGTACAGGCCTAAAGCCAATAAAAAGCCATAAAAACTACCCGAATAAAATTTATAAGAGACCACCGTTTCTATAAAACTGTTATTGGCGTAAAGTTTAGTAAAAACAACCAATGGCAACTGACCATTTAATTGCAAGTACAGTTCCTTTACTTCTGAACCCTCAATTGGGAAAAGTAAGGCAGGATAAGAAAATGGTTGGCTTTCTAAATTATACAGTCCACTTTCAAATAACTCGTAAGAACCATCCTCTTTCACGACATAGACATTGAGATGCTCGATCTTATCGTTGTATTCAAGCCAATGCGTTTGCGACCCCTCTTGAATCAGATCGGCTGCATCCAATTTCAGCCAAATTGTATCATCTGTATGTAAAAAAGATAAATACTTCTCTGTACTAGGCATAAAGGAAGAATCTTGCGTACCTGCAATAAGCTCTTCAATCGTAATGGCATTTGTCGGGTCTCGCAAAATCTCGTAATACATGCCTAGATCTAGTGGCGCTGATGAAGCCTCATTCCCCCCCACATCAACTGTCGGTACATAGAAACTCAATGTCAAAATTATTGTCACAAGCAGGAGAAATAAGGATATTCTTGAATTTTTTAAAAATAACTTCATCGTAACACCCACTTCCGTTGGCATGTCATTAGTACTACACCTATTATACCATGAATTAAACTCATCAAGATAGAATTTTCTGTCACCTTAAAAAACGCTTAGCCATTTTTCATGGTTTTTATGAGCATACAAAAAATAACGACTGCTCATTTATCTTGAGTAGTCGTTATCATTAGATTGATACCTATTTCGAATCATTTTCCAATTGTAGGCCGCACAAGCTCTTTTCAAAGTTGTAAAATAATCTTTGAAAACGCCTTAAAATCATCAATATGATCTTTTAAAATGGCTTCTAAAATGGCAAGGTCGAGTGTTTGGTCGTCATGCACAGCAATATTACAAAAGCCTACCATATTCATTAAAGACATTGCCAAGTCCTCTTCAATCAATTTCGCTTCTTGCAAAAATCTAAATGCATCGCGGCTTGCATGAGTCACACCTAGTTTACGTTCACTTACAATATGCATCGATAAATCAATACTCGCTTCACAAGCTCGCTGAATATTAAGTATGATACTGTCTTCCTTCGTACACATCATGAATACGTTTTAAACACCGTTCAATGACAGCCACTTTATTGAGCAAGACATCATTCATATCCGAATACACTTCCCCTATCTTTAATCGATTCAATTACAGATGCACGTTGCTCATTTAGCACAGCGTACATCTGCTGTTTTTGTTTACGTTTCTTTTTCTTCATACTGGAACCTCCATTGCGAATGACTTTTCGTGTATGGTCAGGCATATGACAAATAGGGTCTTGAAGACTTAGCTGTCTAACATTTTGACTTCCTCAAAAATAACTGTCAATAATTCCTTCCCAAGGGAATTGGCATATTCCTTGTCTCTCCAGTAGATATAAATCCCTTCTGGCAAATTATTCATATCTAATTTACGAATAATTGTCCGGTTATTTTCATTCGGAAAATAAAACAGATTCTTCGCTTCATTCCTTGGACCATTCACGCCGTAATGTTGACGTGAAGGATAATTGACGACATAGGACTTGTCAAAATTAGCACTTTTAACGGTCAGCCCGCTCGTTGACAGAATCGAATCTGCTACCGCTTTTTTCAGCTCATCATGGTGAATGTCCTTATCAAATGGCATGACATGATAGAAGTCCTTTACATACTGAATAAAGGGTTGTCCATAATCCGATTTCTGTCGATTCAGTATTTTTTCTTCTTGATATGATTTGAAGGCGGAATAAATAAAGGAAACAAAAGATTTTAGCGTATGCTTTGTATAGTCATACATTGGTTCTATCTTGCCCACAGACTCTTCTTGTAAAAGCCTTGAAATAAGCGCTGAAATTGTCGTATCAGCATCCTCTTTTTTATCCGTCCCCCACGCAATGTGAAAGGTAGAGATTAGATGGTTTTGCTGCTCAATAAATTGTAAGAGTTCAGTATATTCTACTGCTGCCCTGTTTGAGAATGAGGGGGTCAAATAAATAAATGTCAGGAAGGGACTGCTGTCCTCGTAGTAGTTTAAAAGACCAACAACTTCTTCATTCAACTGATTATCACCCTTCATAATCGCAGCATCATTTATTTTATTTTCAATTGCGAAAACATACGGTGTATTTTCACGATTGGTCTTATCAATTAATTCTATTAAGATATCAATATCTCTCGTTTTTCTCTTGACACCATCATCAATGACGATTAGTTTAACCTCTGCTTGGACACGTACGTCAAAGCCAGAATTTCGTGATAAATCTCGTATGTCCCCGTTATAAATTAAGTCTTCATAGTCATTCGGCTTTCTATCTATAAACCCTTTCAAAAATAATTCTAGAAAGGTCGACCCAAGGCCATGATTTTCATTTGGATCTAACAGGTAAGCTAAAAAAGAACTTACGTTAGGTTCGGTAATTGTGCCATCGTTCGACGATAATACCTTAAAAATATTCATGAAGTATCCCACTCTTTTCATTAAATTTCCAACTCTATTGTTATCAAAAGTGATTCGTACAATGAAACAACTAGATCACAAAACACTTCCCATTTCTTCTTGGGAAAAATTCTAAATACCTAGTACCAGGCACCTGATGAATTTTGAATCTTGTTTATTTCTAACATAATATATAATACGTAATTCTGGATAATCTGCGTCAAAGAGAAACTCTTCTTCCAATTGAGTATTTCCAACAATTAATTTTGTGTTATGCGTATAAAAAAGATCGTATCACTTGTCTGATTTCCTACTTTTAGATAAATCCTTCTTCCTACTTTTTAAAATAGGTTATCTTGAGTATAGCAGAAAGGATAAATTTCACAGAAGAACCAGTATGAATATCTTCTTCATAAATTAATGAATCCATTAGCCGAACAACTTTAAATCAAAAATTAAACAGCATTTTACAATGGCTATATGATACAGTAAAGTAAAGAAAAGGAAGGAAGGAGGAATCGCCTGATGAAAAGAAGCATGAAATTAGCCGTTCTACTAGTTGCAGGATTACTCATCATTCTTACAGCTGTCGCATTTTTTCAATTTAACAATTATCCAGAACCTACAACTGGTGTAACCGTAAGTGCGGGTATTGAAGAAAGCGGAGAACAACTTGCTTATTGGTTCGAAACAGACTTTATTCCACGTGCGTCTTACACAGTGAGCATTACCTTGCACTTACCGTTAGGGACAAATTCGTTTGAAGTAGTGCCTTTAAAAGAAACCACTTTTAAAGCAGATGACACTACGAAGCGCTTCCAAGATGTCGTATCGGTTCAAGACATTAAAGACAAAATCCTCAGTCTAGAAAATGAATACATCGGGGACAAAGCACTGGTAGCAGAGAATTGGCGAGATTATGAATATGTCGTAAGTATGCATCGAACTAAATTCTGGAAGACATACGAAAGCTTAGGAATTCCAAGTAAACTTGAAAAAGAATAAACGAACCGCATCTTCTTTGCATTAAAATACAGGCTAGTTTTTGTTAACTGGTTGCGAAGTTACGTGAAGAAGGTTGACGCGTCTCAAACAAGTAAAAAAATTAAAAGCCACTGGGAAATCACCTTCCAATGGCTTTTTGTAGTGCTTGTGTATTCAACAAATCATTCAACTCTCCAACAGAACGACATCCTCCATCGTAATTTCCTTTTCGAGTGCAAGCGTATGTTGTTTATTGCTCGCCACAGCCATCCGGTAATCGACTTTACGCATCATTTCTTTCGCTATTTTTTTAGCAAGACCCGCATTTCCGAAGTGGCTATCTCTACGCGCATAAATCGCTTCATAGTGACGAACTAATGCACACTTTGCTTCATCTGTTACGGTGTACCCTTTACTATAAAGTTCGGTAATCTCTAGTAACTCTTTTGGCGTATAATCTTCAAAATGTAACGTGAGACCGAACCGTCGACGGAGGCCGGGGTTGCTGTCTAAGAAACGATCCATTTCTTTTTCGTACCCCGCCGCAATTAACAGGAACTCGCCTTGTCGATCAGACATTTTCTTCAGCAACACTTCCA
>JARIDM010000238.1 GCA_029263945.1 Sporosarcina sp. | reverse complement strand
ATTTCACCACGATTGGCAATCAATACTTTTTTCATCATTTAGTTCCCCCTTATTTAGCCTTTACAAGGAAGAGGGGCTGTCCGTATTCAACAAGCTGTCCATCCTTTGCAAGAATTTCTACAATTTCCCCAGTAATTTCGGCTTCAATCTCATTGAAGAGTTTCATCGCTTCAATAATACACACAACTGATTCATTGGTTACGTTGGACCCCACTTGCACGAATGCATCAGTATCTGGTGAAGATGCTGCATAAAAAGTGCCTACCATAGGTGATGTCACTTCATGTAAAGAAGAATCACGGTTAACTTCCTCAACAGCTTCTGCTACTGGCGATGCCTGCACAATTGGTTGCGCTACTTTTGCAGCAGGTGCTGAAGGAGTAGTCGCCTGGACCACAGGTGGAGTCATTGCAGTAGGGACATCTTGTCCAATAGGACTCTTTTTCAAAACGATTTTTGTACCTTCTGCTTCATATGAAAACTTTTCAATTGAAGACTGATCAATCAATTTAATAATTTCACGAATCTCTTGAATTTTTAACATGACGCATTCTCCTGACCCCAATAATTTTAAGTTCTCTTTCATTTTAGACGTTTTCGTGTCATATTGAAACAGTTATCATGAAAATAGCTTAAAGTAATGATTAAAATCAATCAAAAGACCCTCTTTTGAAGACGAATAGCTAGTATATTAAATTGATGATTTGGCAATGAAAACGAGTGAATTCTCTTGCGAACAGCAATTATAGAAGGATAATTTCGCCTTAGTTCCTTGACCAAAGCCTTTCTAACAGACGATATTGACTGTAAATTCTCAGAATTTAATCATAAAAAATAATTCTATACAAAATACAATAAAATCTCTCTTGAACGATCTATTATTTAATTCGAACAAGTGAAAGTCATCATGAAACTGGCACCTATTTTGTCCTATTTTATTTCTCCATTCGTTCTTGCTTCTTCTTCAAATAGTCTGCTCGGACTTTTTCTAAGTACTGCTTTTTATCAAATTTAGCTGGCTTGTTTTTTTCATGATACTTTGCCACTGCTGCTTTTCCTTTAGAATCCAATTGGTATTTCCCCATTTTGTTCACCTTCTTTTTTATTTCAAATCTTTTTTCGATAAATATAATATACCTTACTTTACATTATTAGGGTACTGCCTTCTCTCGCATTTCCGAGTAATATCTTCATAAAATATGGGCTTTTGTTCTGTTCTACAATTTTAAAATGACTTAAGTTTGTAATTCAATCCATTATGTAAAAAGACCCTTAATTGGGTCTTCGTTGCCTTCATGACTCGCCTTTAAAATCAACACTTACAGTTGCATTTTCCCAATTAGATCTCACGAGAAACACAATTTCATCCGCTTGTTTAGCTGAAAATCCATCCTCAGACAACACCGTTACATTAACATCTTTACCCTCTGCTCTCACAAACGCATCCGTATAACCAAGTGCGATGATTTGCATCTCTAATAAGGATTCTGCAGATTCTTGTTTAACCAACTTGGCCATTTCGTCAAACACTTCATTTTTACTTTCAGAATCTTCAGCTGCATTTAATTTTGACGTCAGCTGATCTTGCATTTGACTTCGCTCGTTTCTAACTTCCATTCTCATATTTTCAAATAAGTAGCTTTCGGCAAAAACGGGTTGTTGCTGATCTTTCCCTGTGACTTTCTCAATCACTTCTGCTGGGTTGTCTGCATCTCCAAAAATACTAATGCCATCAAACGGCATCGGTGCTTTTTTGTTAATATAAAAAATTGAAATGACCGCTACTAAACTAAGTAATGTTAAAAACCACACCGTACGCTTATTTGTTCTCATCCAAATTCCTCCCTTTTTTCATTTCACTCATCTCGACGATGACAATTCGATGCTCTGGCAATTGAAGAACAGTTGCTAATAGTTTTGATAACGTATTTCGGATAATCGGATCTCCTCCACCTTCAGCAACAACTAGAATGCCTTCTATATTATTTGTCCCATTTTCCACTTTAGTTTGTGAGAGAGAAAAATAATCGGACAGCGGATTTAGCGCTTCATTTTTATCGGTATGAAAATATAGCTCAACTGCTCCAACTCCTTCAATTTTCCCTAGTGTACTTTCTAATGCAGCTTCTGCCCTTTTATCTTCTTCTATTTTCTTCCCCTCTCCTCCAATTCCTAAGTTTCCCACATTCAAAAATATGATAACGAGAACGAGCATCGTACCGAAAAAAAAGGTTTGAAATTTTCTAGTAGGCTTTGACATAATATCCCCATTTTCGTTCGATTCGCATCCTTGTCTGTCATCAATGATCTATTTTATGCACTTTCATAGAAAGCTATGACCAAATAACAGGAAGAGTCTCTGGATAATCCACAATCCAACCGCTAGCTTTGCGAGTGGTAGTATGTTTTTCTCCCCAGTTTCAGGAAATAAGAGTAAAAGTAAAGCTGTTAAAATCGTGATGGATAAAAGTCCTATTAAAAATCTTCCAAACCCTCACCTCATTTCATCGTAGTCAACAATTTAATCAGTATGATTGTAAATAATGCCGTGTAAATAAAGGCAAACGCAATGAGAAATGACACTGCACATAATACAAATAAAGTTTTCCCAACGTCATCTACTAAACCTGCAATATCTTCATTTGCAAAAGGTTCAATTAAAGCAGCAATCCATCGGTAAAACAAAGCAATGATTAACGTTTTGAAAGATGGGATTAGTGCAATTGTCCAAACAGCCGAAATGATCCATCCCCCTACAAAAACACTCACACCAGATGAATAGCGGCCCATAGACCCGATACTTTCCGTCATAAATGAACCAATTAAAGGAATATTTTGCTGAATTAACTCTTTCACTGGTTCAGTCGTGATTCCAGAAAGTGCCCAAGTCATCGTCCCGCCAACAGTTATAAAGATAGAATATGCCGCAACAATTGCAGATACTGCACCTAACAACGTAGTTCTAATGATTTCTGCTAATCTCGTAAAAGGAATCTCTGGTATGATCCGTGAGGCAACATCTAAAATAATGGCTGTCGTTAATAACGGGATTAATATTTTCTCTGCTAAAACAACTGCGCCATTTGCAAATAACAACATAGCTGGTTGAAAGTTCAACAAACTAAATGCGCCACCTGCGGCAACAATAGAAGCTGTCAACATAGGGTAAATGCCAATAAACATCATAGAAACGGAATAGGCAATCTCACGGATGAATTGAAAATGCTCAAATGCAGGCTTTAATGTAACGGATAAAATAATAAAAAACAGCAGCATTCTCGTCCATTTAACAAACGTTGGAAATAGAAAATCAACCATCAGCGCCATTAAACTAGCGAGAATTACAACTGCAAAACTTGTCATAACGGTCCCGAGTATCGCATTTATAAAAGACATCATACTTATACCCGTCCGATCATTTTGTAATGAGTGTTGACAGTACTTCAACCAACGCTATAGTTTCATCCATCCATAAAAGTAAAATAGTGATTTTCACTGCTAAATGAGACATTTTTGCAAGTGACTTATAGCCTGATTCTTCTATGTGACTAGAAACTAACTCAGATATAAAATATAAAATAGCACTTCCAATTAATAATTTCACATAAGGATTTGGAAGCGATTCGAATAACTGTACATACATTCTTCCGAACGGAAAAATAACCGTTGTTAATAAATAGAGGAAAACAAAGAAAAAAACAGATGTGTAAAGCACTGGCATTAATTTCGGTACGGCAAAACTCATCACGAGGAGGAGCAAAAAGACCAGGATCACTTGTAATAATAAAAACACTACACTGCCATCGAGAGCCATTGGAAAAATTCCATGATTTCAATGAAAAATATTTTCAAGAATAATAATAACTCTACGGTGATATACAAATAAGCGAATAGAAAGAGAAAGAAAGAAAAGTCTTTCTTACCTGTTTGCTCAAAAAAAACATGTAAAATCCCAATCACTAGACCGATACCGGCGATTCTCAGTAAATCAGTTAACTCCATCCGGTACTCCCCCCATAAATCAACCTATGCTCGTTTATCTTTGGATATGAAAAAAGCAACCCAGACTAGACAGTCAGGTTGCAAAAAAAGAAAGTGGCTGGGATAAAACCCAAACCGCGTGTAGACAACTAACATGAACCTTGGTTTCACAAGATTTTATTGGTGTTAGCAGCACTTTGGCTATCGTTATCGGCACTTTTTCGAAGGTTATCAGCACGTTCCGCATACTTATCGGCGAAATGGGACCTTTAACCTAGCTAGCACATAAAAAAAGACGACACATCGCCTCGATTTAACCCGTG
>JARIDM010000150.1 GCA_029263945.1 Sporosarcina sp. | reverse complement strand
GAAGTGAAAGACATGCATTTTACTAAACGGATTTACTTTTTTATGAGTCAATATACAAAAAACATTAAGAAGAAGTGGCGCTCGCTTCTTCTTCTTTTTCTATTTCCACTTATTATTATATCGTTGGGACTTGGGATCTTAGCGTCTATTTTTACTTCAACAGAAGAGCAATCGATTAACGTCGCTTTAGTGAATGAAGACCAATCAGAAGCGTCCATTTTACTCAGTCAACTTATTACCGCAGCCTTACCTGAAAACAGTCCCATTCAAATAGCGGTCATGACAGAAAAGCAAGCGAAGAAAAGTATTCATGACGATGTGCTCAGCGCTTATATTATTTTCCCTGAAAACTTCACGACAGACTTATATGCTGGTCGTTCTGTTTCAATTCCAGTCCTTGGAAATTCCTCAAGAAGCGCCGATAGTTTTATCGTCAGTGAATTTGTCAAAAGCATGACACGTTATATCGGTTCAGCACAAGCGAACATTCTAACCATTTATAAACATGCAAAAAACACACCGATGTCGGATGATGAATTACAACAACTCATGCTCAAGCAATTTATTGACTTTACTTTTTACACGATTGGAAAAGATAAAATTTTAAAAGAAATAACAGTAACAAACCTAGCGACAGCAACGCCTATTCATTATTTTACTTTGGCAGGTTGGTTTATCTCTTTAGTTATTTGGTTGCTTGGATTCTATAGTTTACTCGGGAAAGAAACGTCTAGATCTATGCAAACTAGACTTCTATTATTCGGTGTGACCAAGTGGCAAAACTTGCTCGCTCGTCTATTATTCTCTTATCTAGCCAGTTTATTGTTTGCGACGAGTCTCTTTTTCATCATTCAACAGTTCATTTCTTATGAATTGTATTTACTCGATTACAGTCGTTTTTTCTTGTTTACTTCTTTATTTTCTTTCATTTTATTAGCTGGCATTGCACTGATAGATGTATGGGTTTATTCGAAGAAAACAGCCTTATCACTTCAGGTGGTATTTGTCTTATTCAGTATTTTAAGCAGTGGCGCGGTTATTCCAAGCTTATACTTTCCTGATGCACTTCAGTCGTTATTGCCCCTTTTATTCACTTATGTTAGCTTCGAGTGGATGATAGACATCGTTTTAGACGGTAGAAACTATGCAAACTTCACTTTCTTAACTGTTTATATGGGGATCATTTTCACCTTATTGTGGTGTTCATTGTTTTTGCAAGAGAGGTGGTTTCGATGAAGTCAATTTTACAAACACGTTGGATGCGATGGCAGCTAGAGTGGAAAAGCTTGCTCATTTGGGTGCTGCTTCCTATTGTATTGACGGCTTTACTCTTAACAATCATTAACGTCTGGACTGATGAATCGAAAGTTCCCATCGGCTTAGTGATTGAAGAAGAAAGCGTGATGGCAACTCAACTCGTTGAAAATATTACCAGTACAAAACTGCTGGATATTCATTTTTTGCAGCGACGAGTGGCTTTACAAAAGCTTGAAACACACGAACTAGACAGCGTATTTATCATTCGAAAAGGCTACCAGGAAAGTATTCACGAAAACCAGCGCAATCAGCTAATCGAAGCTTATTCGTCCAATCGTTCCTTTGCTTATTCCGTCGTCACAGAAATCATTAGTTCTCTTGTTCAAGAAGATGCTTCTCGCTCTAAAGCAGCATTCGAAGTGAAGCATCTGTATAAAACCTATGGCTTAGAAAACCAATGGAAATGGGAAGAAATTGTTGAAGAGAGCCAAGTAAGACAGCAAAACGAAGCATTGCTAACCACGGATTTTTCTTACCAAAAGAATGACGGGCGTATCCAGGAAGACACGAGTCCCCTATTAAAAACTTGGGGAATCTGGTCTCTCTTCTCAGTATTATCAACTTTCTTTTTATTCGACTGGGTGTTGAAAGAAAACACCGCAGCAATTAGCCCAAGGTGGCGATTTACAACATTCAGCTTCACCCAATATGCAGGACTTCAACTCGTTCTCTACACACTTTTGTTGTTTTTGATGGACCTAGTCGCTGCTACTTTATTCAATTTCTTTTTCAATGAACACATTACGAGTACATTCATTTTTTCGTTGTTCTTATTCAGAGTTGTGCTCAATCTTTTTGTTTTTTTACTGGCCATTCATTTTAACCAATTATTGCTTTATTATATAAGTTCAATTGCCCTTACCTTACTTTTAAGTTTATTGGGAGGCGCAATCATTCCATTAGACGGAATCATGAAAACACATCCCTGGCTAACATTAGGGAATCCCGTTTATCACTTATTACATGAATCCATGCCATTATTATGGTTGTCTTTAGGAATTGCAGGTCTTGGTTTGTGGCTATGGAAAGGAGATCAACGCCTTGCTTAATGTGGAACATATCTATAAAAATTATCCCAAGAAAAAAGTTATAGAAGATATCTCTTTTCATGTGAAAAAAGGTGAAATCATCGGGCTGGTTGGTGAAAATGGTGCAGGTAAATCGACGCTCTTAAATTTACTCGCAACAACTATGAAACCAGACGCTGGCACCATACAATTAGAGGGTCTTTCTTACGATGATGCGTTAGCAAATATTCGACAAAAGGTCGGCTACGTACCACAAGAGATTGCGATTTGGGAAGACTTTACTGTCGAGCAAAACATGCGCTATTTTGAAAAATTGTCTTTTGTTAATCGGACAAAAGAAGCTTGCCAACAACTTTGTTTGGATATGCAACTGACCCACTGGAAAGAACGTGTAAGTACTCTTTCTGGTGGGATGAAGCGAAAATTAAATTTGGCCATTAGCCTATTGAATGATCCCGTTTTACTTTTGTTAGATGAACCGACAGTAGGAATTGACTTAAAGTCTAAAAATGAAATCGGCAAGTTCTTGGTCGCATTGGCTAAAGAAAAAAACAGCACAATCCTCTACACCTCTCATGATATGGATGAAATCACAAATTACTGTGATCGTGTATACGCCATTGGCCATGACCCATTTTACACAGAATATTTGGCAGGTAAAAACGTTCACGTTGAAAAATTATAATTGAAAAATCCAGCCTACTCCTCAATGAGCACGGGCTGGATTTTTTAAATTGTTTTAAGAGGTTAAACTGCTTATAAATTGTTTTTAAAAAACCATTTACTATCAGGACGATTTCGCGGCGTAATGTTCATGATGAAATAACCGATAATTAAAACTAAAATAACGAGCGAATAAATCAGTGTATGCATCGGCTGATCATGATCAACGATGATCAGCCTGACCATTGCAGTAATTCCAATATAAATAAAGTACCGCAATGGAAAATGATAATCTTCTGTAAAGTATTTAACGATCATCGTAATAAATTCAAAATATAAAAAGAAAATCAGTATATTCGCCAGAAATAGTTCGTAATCATAGCTTTCTTTTCGAAAAATAATCTCGATAAATACAGTCAGTTCTTTAATAAGTAAGAAAGATAAAATCCCTGCGAGCAGAACAAGTGATAAATTCAAAATGATTTGTAGAAACTTCGGAATGAATTTTAATGCATAATTATAATGCTTTTCTAATTTTTCTATACAAATCACTCTCCTGTGAACAATGAATAGCTGTTCTTATCTATTATGTTAACAGATGATTTATAAAGTGAACGTGAAGTCTGTGTCTGTTTTTCGTATTTTTCTATAAGTCGATTGAACAGATTTGAATATATCTCGTCGACTTTCGCGTTATGATTTCGAGCGTATGCTTTCTTTTGCTAGTTACTTCGGATTGACAGCATGAATAGACAAAAATAACTTCTTATAAAATGGCTCAACAGTCGTTATTTCGAGACCTGCTTGTTGAATCATTGACAAAGTATCTCGGTTTAGTTGACAACCATCAGCGATTTTTCGCCAAAATGGATTGAGTAGGTCTTGAATTTTACCGAGAACGGGGTGCGCTATACGGACATGTTCAAAAAACAAAATTTTTGCGCCTGGTTTACTTACACGTTGAATTTCCTTTAATGCCTTTTCAGGATCTGAAATTGTACAAAACACAAGCGTTGCAATCACTGTGTCAAATGTATGATCCGCAAAAGGAATCGATTCAGCTGTAGATTCAAAGACGGTAATCGGGACACTCGACTTTTTTTGCGTCCTTTTCCGTGCACACTCATCGCTGGATTCGGTTCAATTGCAGAAACGTGAACTGCGCATTCGTAATAAGGGAAATTAACCCCTGTTCCCGAGCCAATTTCTAATACTTCTCCTGCTGCAGAACGCACAAGTGAAATTCTAACTTTTTTAAAACGTGTTGCTTCCAACGGTTTCATCAGTACATCATAAAGTTTTGGAAAGTATTTGGCCATGCGCTCAACACCTTTTTTGTTAATTCTAATTTAAGTGAGTCAATTTCATAATGACCTTATTCTGCGACAGCGACACAACATATTGTTCGGGAACGGTTCAACGCGACTATATATTGTGGTGATGTAGCAATAAAACCCTATTATGAAATTGACTGAAGTAAAACAGAAAAAATCAAAAAGAACCACTTTTAGGAAGTGTTCAATACCTTCGGATAAAATACGATTTGAAATAGCTCCATAGCACTCATGATTCGCATTATAAATCGTGAGAAACTTAGATTAAAGAATGCAAGCGGTTACATAAATACAACTTGTTTAGCTGTACACAAATTTTACATAATTACAAGTATAAAACACCAAAAATAACCTCTATTCCTTATACAAGCGCTCTTAATTGGTATATACTCTAAGTACCCGATCAATTCAACAGCTTAAATTGTGAACGCTTTACATGTATTTTATGAGGAGGAAAAAACATTGAGAGCAGTAGTCGTTAATCCGAATAGCAAAGCGAACGTTGAAATTGTAGAAAAAGACTTAAGAGCATTAGAATCTGGTGAAGCTTTAGTAGATGTCGAATGTTGTGGTGTTTGTCACACAGACTTACACGTAGCAGCAGGTGATTTTGGAGATGTAGAAGGACGCATTCTTGGACATGAAGGAATTGGGACTGTTTCTAAAGTAGCAGATGGCGTGACAAGCCTTAAAATTGGCGATCGTGTCAGTATTGCTTGGATGTTCCAAGCTTGTGGTAGATGTGAATATTGCGTCACCGGTAGAGAAACTTATTGCCGTGAAGTAAAGAACTCTGGATATAGTGTAGACGGTGGAATGGCTGAACAATGTATCGTCACCGCTGATTACGCTGTTAAAGTACCTGAAGGATTAGGTTCACGAGAAGCCAGCAGTATCACTTGTGCTGGTGTAACAACTTACAAAGCGATTAAAGTGGCCGATGTAAAAGCAGGCGAATGGATCGCAATTTACGGCTGTGGTGGATTAGGAAACCTAGCCATTCAATATGCAAAACATGTATTCAATGCGAAAGTAATCGCAGTAGATATTAATGATGAAAAACTAGCGCTTGCAAAAGAAATTGGCGCAGATATGATTATTAACCCCGCTACCGAGGGAGACGCGTCTAAGATTATTCAAGAAAAAACGGGCGGTGCACATTCAGCAGTCGTAACAGCCGTTTCAAAAGCAGCTTTCAACTCCGCTGTGGACGCAGTTCGTGCGTGTGGTAAAGTCGTTGCAGTAGGCTTACCTTCTGAAGCAATGGATTTAAATATTCCTCGTCTTGTTCTTGACGGAATTGAAGTCATCGGCTCATTAGTCGGAACACGTAAAGATTTGGAAGAAGCATTCCAATTCGGCGCAGACGGATTAG
>JARIDM010000142.1 GCA_029263945.1 Sporosarcina sp. | reverse complement strand
AAACACTAAGAAAAGAGGAGGAGCGTTGAAAAAAATTATTCCAATCCTTAGTATAGTTTTTCTTATACTTACAGGTTGTACAGAAATGGAGGATGCTGTTCCTACTAAAACAGAAAAAGTTGAACATGTGGATGAAAAAGATACACAACCAGAAAATGAAATTCAAAAAATAACAGCAAATACGGAAAGTTTTCACTTTGTAGCAGATTGGTTATCTGACAGTGAAATATTGTTTGTTGAAGAAGAAGAAGGCATTTATTTCTTGAAACTATTTGATATATACTCAGGTGAAGTAACTATTGTATATGAAGCATCTACAATAATTTTGGATGTCCTCGTTCATTCATCAAAAGAAAAGATTTTATTACATACGACTGACAGTCCTAGTACTGCAACGATTAAAATTATATCCTTGAATGGCTTTGTTGAACATGAGATTACTGTAGAGTCATCTGAACTTGAAATAGAATGGAATGAGATAGATCCGTCGCTTATCCTTCTGACAGCATTTGATGAAGATTGGAGTTATGCAGTCTCTTTATATGATGGTACAAGCGATTCATTTCAGCTACTCACACTTGAAGATCCATTTCCTAAGTGGTTAGGTAAAAACAAGATCGTTGTAAAGAAGACTTCTGATGATGGGGATATCCTCTCACGCTATGACCTATTATCTAGAGAAGAAAAGAACTTGGAATTCGACAAAGTTGTTCATTATGCTACTTACAAAGACGCTTTGATCATTGTTCAAATGGACGGTGAAGAAGCAAAATATACGCTTGTGTCTGAGGATCTTCAGGTGTTATCTAGTTGGAGAATTCCCTCGCTTCCGATAGAGTCTGGAGAAAGGCAACCAGAAATCGATTGGCTATCAAACCAGCGCGTTGTAATTTCAAGTGCGCACAGTGGATTTCTAGAGGGGATACATAAACTTGTAGAAGTAAGGGAGGGAATCCCAGTTGTGCTCGCTGACGAAGTAGTAGATGGACCTGTACGTTGTTCTCCGTCGGGTGATAAGTGTTTGGTAGGGTATGCTTCTGAAAAGCTGATCGATACCGTTAATGAAAAAGAAATCGATTGGTTAATATGGTCTAAATGAAATTAAAAACACCCTTCATGTTTGTCGCATGAAGGGTGTTTTTTAAGTTGACTCGTTACATCATTGTGGATTATAGGGCAGGTGGAAATCCTTGTGTAATAATCGTTGCAATTGTAAAGCCTCCGAATACAACAAAAGCCCCAAAGTTGAACACAATACTTAGCACGTTACGCTCTTTAAATGCTTGAATTGTTCCAACTGCAGCTAAAATCCCAACTAGACCAAAAATAACCATTAATAAGTTCATCGTGAAGACACTCCTTTCACTGTAAAAAAAATGAATGCCAAGAAAGCAATATTCCTTTATTATTATAAGCTTTCCTCATCCAATTGTCGAGTGTTATTGGTGAACTTTGTTTGAAATCGGCATGTGAATTCGGTAAACTAACTCAAGAGGAGACGATAAATATGTTAAAAATTACAACTTATCCACTGGGTCCGATTCAGACAAACTGTTATTTGATTCAAGATGAACAAAATAATTGTTTAGTTATTGATCCTGGAGAAGAAGGGCTACATCTTATCAAAAAGATTGAAGAGAAAAGCTTACGACCTGTTGCAATTCTCTTAACACATGGTCATTTTGATCATATCGGTGCGGTGGATATTGTACGTGATCATTTTGGAATTCCAGTTTATATTCATGAAAATGAACAAAACACTTTAACAAATCCTGAAGAGAATGGCTCAACGCGTTATCCAGGACTGCCACTTGTTCAAAATAGGAAAGCAGATCAGTTTTTAAAAGAAGAAGGGATGCTGGAAATCGGTCCATTCTCAATGGAAGTAAGACATACGCCGGGCCATTCAACAGGAAGCGTATCTTTTATCTTTGAAGCAGATCAATTAGCAATTGTTGGGGATACGTTGTTTAGGGAAAGTATCGGAAGGACAGATTTACCAGGCGGTCATACGGAGACGCTTCTATCATCAATTCAAAATAAGCTCCTCACACTTGACGGTGCTTATACAATCTATCCAGGACATGGAATGCCGACAACGACAACGTATGAAAAAGAACGGAATCCTTTTTTAAGGTGAAAACAAAAAAACAGCCAATGTTGGCTGTTTTTTTGTATGTACGTTTTAGTGACCTGCACCTGGCACGTGTATAAAAGTTGCATAATAAGTAAATCCAACTGTGAACACCATCAGATATGCCCCGAACATGTACATATACATACGCTCTGTCAAGTTTAGATATCCAAGTAATAGGAAGAAAACTGTGTTTGCAACAAATAGAAGTGCAGCTGGTAACATATCACCTACAAAGAATAATACTGCGAATATGCCTGTCCACCAGCCCAATACCTTAAACATGTTATCCATGTGTGCGTCCCTCCTTAATAACAATACAATAAGCTCCTATCTATTATAATGGATAGTACCTCGAAAAGTAAACTCAAATCGTGAAACTTTTGTGAAGAAGTTGTTTTTAAAAGACAATCAATAGCATAACTGAGTCAATTTCATCATGACCTTATTTTGAAACAACGACACAACATATGATTGGGAACAGTTCAACCCGACAATATGTTGTTGTGGTGGAACCATAAGCCCTATTATGAAATTGATTGAACGAGATGAAAATCCATTTTTCGGCTGATTATGGACGTGATAACTCGATTTTACCGCCTTTTAGCGAGACACAATTCAGCCTTATGAAAAAGCATTCCAATTGTAATCTTGAGGTTGTATACTTTAGCTGAAGTAGAGAGCAGTCCTCTGCTACAAATCGTTCACAACAAATGTTGTAATTATAAAATGATTTTGAAGAGGGGAAGTTCAATGGACAAAACGGAAAATGTTATTGAACAAAAATGTAACAAATTACTTAAAAAAGCGCTTTCTCACGGCGCTACGGATATTCATCTTGTGCCTTCAAGTGACGGCTATGATGTGTTATTTAATCAAAATACAAAGTTGACTAAAACAGGTTCGCTTCCTCCCCAATTAGCAGACCGTATGATTTCTTTTTTAAAGTTTCTCTCTTCTTTAGATATAGGAGATAAACGCAAACCTCAAAGTGGTTCATTTCATAAACAGATGTCAGGAGAAAATCTGTCTTTCCGTGTTTCTACCATTCCTGCAATTCATTACAAAGAGAGCGTTGTGATCCGCTTACAAAAACACAATCGTATTGTCCCAATAGATGATTTGTGTATAAAGAAAGAGTGGTCAGATAAATTGCGTCAAGCTGCCACAATACAACAAGGCTTGTTTGTGATCAGTGGGCCGACTGGCAGTGGCAAAACAACTACTATGTACGCAATTACAGCGCACTGTGTCAACAAATTAGAAAGACACGTCATATCACTAGAAGATCCTGTTGAAAATAAACAATCGCACTTGCTTCAAGTGCAGGTTAACGAACAAGCTGGTATGAGTTATTCTGCAGGTCTAAAAGCAATCTTAAGGCATTCTCCAGATGTAATTATGGTAGGTGAGATTAGAGACAGCGAAACGGCTAAAATCGCAGTTACCGCAGCACTTACGGGACATTTAGTGATTACTACGATTCATGCTAAAGATCCAGTGGGGTGTGTTTATAGAATGATGGATTTTGGTGTTTCAGCAGAAGAACTACGTCAAACCCTTGTTTGTATATCTTCGCAACGATTAGTTCAGAATTTGAACGGGGATGCGCACGCAATTTTTGAAATTACCAATGAAGAAATAATCGATGAAATGTTTGAATCGATTGCAAAAGGAAATCGTTTTATTGCACCTAAGGATGAAAGCATGGCGGAACTCATTGAAAAATATAAACTGGAACAATTTCAATATGAATAATAGGAAGAAACGGGTTGTATTAGAAAATAGTCCCGTGTTTTTAGTAAGGTTAGCTGAACTATTGGAAGAGGGTTATCCATTTGCCGATGCGCTTCAGCTTTTATTGCCCCACCATACAAAAGTATACGAGGAAATCCTGATTGAAATCGAAGATGATTTTAGAAACGGGCTAGGAATATCTGTCGTGCTCGCTAGACTGGGCTTTCGTTCTGGTACGCTTTTACCAATTGCGATCGCAGAAAGTAATGGGCAAATGGTGGAGGCTTTGAGAAGTGTTGGCAGTCGTTTAGAAAAAGTAGAAGAAGCAAAGAGAAAGTTAAGAAACCTGCTAAGTTATCCAATTGTTTTATTTATTTTCGTCACGATCCTCCTCATTGTTTTCAGAAGTTTCTTCTTACCGAATATGGAAGTGCTTGTAATATCGAGACAAGGAGATACATCGGGGCTTTTTGCGCTATTGCCAATGATTGTTTCAAAAATTCCTGATATGATTTTTTTTGTGGTTTTCGGGATCGCTTTAGTAATTACGTGTTGTGTGATTGTATACAAAAAATTGGCGTCAGCGGAGAAAATAAGGTTTATGTCTAAAATACCAGTCGTCAATCATTTGTTCTTTATGTGGAAGACCCAAGTATTTGCAGGTGAATTAGGTAGTTTACTACAAGCGGGCTTATCCATGCAAGATTCTCTTGGTGTACTTAGCAAACAAGATTTGGACGTAGTTCTTCGTGAAATTGCAAAGAATATACAAAACTTAGTGATCTACGGAGAAGCGTTTCATGATGCCATTCAGTTAACGGATGGGCTAACAAATGAATTTGCATCCTTTGCTAAACACGGTGCGACGAGTGGATATTTAGCAAAAGAATTGATTATTTATAGTTCACATTTAGAAGAAGCTTTTGATCGTAAACTATCGAAAGGATTAGGACTTCTTCAACCGTTATTGTTCAGTTTAATCGCAATTTGTATATTAGCGGCTTATATGGCTCTATTACTGCCAGTGTACGGCATGCTCGATCAAATTTGAAAGGATAAAAAATATGAAAATATTAAAAGAAGAAGCTGGTTTTTCGTTGATAGAAATGATGATTGTACTCCTTATCATATCGGTATTAATATTGGTTGCAATCCCGAACGTAACAAAACACTCGAAGTCAATTGATGATAAGGGATGTGCGGCTTATATCGCGATGGTACAAGGTCAGGTAGAAGCATATAAAATGGAGAATCATAAATACCCGAGTAGTTTACCTGATTTAGTAAGTAAAGATTATTTCCCAGAAGTTCCACAGTGTCCAGATGGTAGGCAATTAATGATTGGTCAAGACGGCAAGGTTGCTAATTTGAAAGGGAATTAGGGGAGTACTATGAAAAAGTCATTGATAAAAAGAAGCGCAAACGAAAGTGGATTTACAATTATTGAACTCATCTTAGTTCTTTCGATTGTGGTGATCATGACAGCAATTATTATTCCCGTGGGAGGAAAGTGGGTTCGTGAAACGTCAGAAAAAGAGGCAATCGATTCACTTGTTGCCACAATATACAGTATCCAAAGTTATGCGATGGCTCATGGTGTTTTTACCCAGCTTATTTTTAGTGAAGACGATGGACGCACGATTTACAGAGCTTCAGCACCTGGTAAAGTCGAACTCTCAAAAAAGGCTTTACCAGTCGGTATGCGTGTAGCAGATTCAAGTGGTTTAAAGGTAATTGAATTTCATGCCAACGGGGACATTATAAATTTTGGTAAGTTAACGCTAATTGGCAAATCTGGCAGAACACACATAACATTCCAGTTTCAACGTGGAAGGATGATCATTAGTGAATCAAAAAGGACATTCATGGCCAGAAGCCATCTTAACGCTTGGAGCCCTCGTCGTTATTTTTGGCACGTTACTTCCGCTAGCAACTAAAATGACAACTACGCTTTATGATAAAAAAAGAGCCATGCATGCAACTGAAACAGCGTATCATGGCACAATTGCTTATCATGCGAACAATAAATCGAGCGGTGTCAGAGAAGTAGAAGGGACAAGCTATGATTGGTTCGTTGAAGAAGACACGATTTGTGTATCTTATTCAACAACTAAGGGGGATCAGCGTATATGTATCGCGTATTATTAATGAATCATAAAGGATATACGCTCATTGAAAGTCTTTTTCAACTCGTGATATTTGCGCTATTCGTTCAACTCTTTGTATTATTCTTCTATTGGAAAGCCCCCATTGAACGACAGTATACAAACATGACGGGTGCTGCATGGGAGATGTTTGTTGTTGACTTACAGGAAGAACTTATAAATGTGCAAAGCTTTACGCTCTATCCAGGTGCAAGCGGGTTAGAAGTTAAGACCGAGCGCGGTAACATTAGAATTGAACAGAAAAATAACGTCATCCGAAAAACAGTTGATGGACAAGGACACATTCCACTCTTAACAAATGTGTCATCGCTCAAATTTACACGAAACGATTCTACCTTATTCGCCGTGGCCGAAATGCTCGACGGGACAACGAAGGAGCGTGATTTTGAGATTGGCTTATATTTACAATGAGCGCGGTGCGATGCTTGCAGCAACAATTATTTTATTATTTTTTGTTAGTCTCTTTCTTTTCTCTATCGTTATGTGGCATGATAGTTTATATAGACAATTCGATTCGTTAGAAATTTATTACGAAAAAAGATTGATAGAGATTATGAATCACGAAAATGACTAAATAATTTTGCAAGCGAGCAGGTGATTAAAATGAAAAAAGTGTATTTAGTTGGCTATATGGGATGTGGAAAAAGTGCGATCGGCAAACGGGTGAGTTTCGCTGGGAAAATTCCTTTTTATGATATGGATAGAGAAATTGAAAAAAAGATGA
>JARIDM010000096.1 GCA_029263945.1 Sporosarcina sp. | reverse complement strand
CAACAATAAAATATCATTTTTTATGATGCTCTTCTTAAATGGAGTATTTAAGCGGTGATCCCGCATACCGTATATTTTCTTCTAATACAAAATGCGCCTGGTGTAAGTGACCGAGCGCCGTGTAATGAAAACGGTCAAATAATTCTGCGGAGACATATTCCGCGCCACCAATGGCAATCGGACGTTCTGAATCACTCGTATTTTCTTCACTTTCCCCGTGTGAAGTAACGAAGGCATGGCCCACAAATACATGTCGTGCTTTCGGGTCCATATGTTGATAGATGTCATTTGTGATAAGGCGCATCGCGTCTTGATGATTTGAAATGGTGTCATCCCCGTGAAGATGCCTAACTACTGAAGGATCTGCAAATGGGACAAGGTGAAAGTGAACTTCTCCGTGTTCATCTTTCAAAACAACGGGCTCAATTTCTTTCGTCATTTGCCCAACAATATGATAGCCATTTGCCTGCATTAAGCGACTGCCAAAATTGAGGCGACCTGGGCTATCATGATTACCAGCAACTGCAATTACTGGGACCCCGAGCGCCATCACAATTTTCTCAAGCACATCATCCAACAGTGTAACAGCTTCTGTTGGCGGAACCGCACGGTCATATAAGTCCCCCGCAATAATCACCGCGTCTGGCTGTTCTTCTTCGACGGCTTGGATAAACTGATCCATTATAACGCGTTGTTCTTCCGTCATATACACCCCTTGTACAAGCTTGCCTAAATGCCAATCAGCTGTATGAAAAAACTTCACAATAACTCCCCCTCGACTCTCTTTTCCTTCTATTTTACATGACTTTCTCGCAAAAACGAATCTTCTCTATCTTTCTTCCTATTTTCAATTAAATATTTGACCAAATGGAAACGATATGCTTTGATGGAGTCGAATCCAATTTCATATGATCCACCACTAGGGGTGCTCAAAAAGAGCTGAGACTGGCAATTTGCCTAACCCTTCTAACTTGAACCAGGTAATACTGGCGTAAGGAAGCGGTGCTGCGACTTATTTTCTGCCGAACTATTTCCGGCTAGTAGATGTCTGTCTAAAACCCACTTCTTTTTCAAGGAGTGGGTTTTTTAATTGGGAAAAATTAAAGGGAGTGTGTGTTACATGAAATTCACTGACCGTTTACTAGAAAAGACGTTACCGATTTGGAGACAGAATCATAGCCATCCATTTGTAAAAGGGATTGGCGATGGGACATTAGATCCTGATAAATTTAGGTTTTACATGGTACAAGATTATTTATATTTAATTGACTACTCTAAGGTCTTCGCGATTGGTGCGGTAAAGGCGGATGACTTAGAAACGATGGGTAAATTCGCTTCCTTACTAGACGGAACGCTGAACACGGAAATGGCTTTACACAGAAGTTATGCGGAAAGGTTTGGTATTTCAGCTGACGAACTAGAAAACGCGACACCTTCACCAATCGTTCTTGCTTACACGCACTATATGTTACACGTTTGTCAAAATGGAACGACGGCGGAAGTGATTGCTGCCCTACTTCCTTGTGCGTGGAGCTACTGGGAAATCGGAAAAGAACTAAGTGTAATTCCAGGTGCTGCTGAGCATCCACTTTACGGTGACTGGGTACGTATGTATGCATCGGAGGAATTCGGTGAACTTGCAAGTTGGTGCATCGAACTAATGGATAAAGCGGCAGAAGGAAAGCCTGAACATGAGCTCCTAAAACTTGAAGAAATCTTCCTGAATACGACGCGATTCGAATATATGTTTTGGGATATGGCCAATACGAAACAAATGTGGCCAGGGATTGAAACCGCAAATGCTGGCGTTTGACAATGTATCCTTCAGCTACGGAGCGGACAATAAAATTATCGATGGGCTTTCATTTAACGCCCGTCCAGGAGAATTCATCTCCGTCGTGGGCGTCAGCGGTTCTGGAAAAAGTACAATTTTCAGGCTCATTACAGGATTAGATCAACCCTCTAGCGGAACGATTTCCTTAACTGGTCATGATGCAGCTGAACGCCTTGGGAAGGTTGGTTATATGCCGCAACAGGATTTACTCTTACCGTGGCGCACCATTTTAGAAAATGCGCGTTTACCTCTTGAAATTGCAGGTGTAGACAAAAAAAGGGCCACAGATCAAGTAATGCCGTTGTTACAAGAGTTTGGTCTAACAGGTACTGAAGATCAATATCCAAGTCAATTATCTGGGGGGATGAAACAGCGCGTCGCTTTTCTACGCGCGCTCCTTTCGGGGAGCCCCCTCCTTTTATTGGATGAACCTTTCTCTGCACTCGACGCCATTACAAGACTTTCTATGCAAGAATGGCTCATTCAGCAATGGAGGAAAAGACAATCCACGATTTTATTTATTACCCATGATGTCGAAGAAGCCCTTTTTCTATCAGACCGTATTTTTTTATTAACAAATAAACCAATTACCGAATGTCAAGAAATTGTCGTACCGCTTACACGACCAAGAACACGAAAGGATTTACATAAACCTGAACTACTCGCTTTAAAAGAACAAATGCTACAAAAGCTTCAAAGCGAGGTCATCTTATGAAAAATCTATCTTCTCTTTTCATTTTCGTGCTGATTTTAAGCCTTTGGGAACTAGGCGCAAGGTGGCTCGACAAAGCCTTTATTCTTCCCTCTCCCATTCAAATTTTAGGGAGATTGTGGGAATTAAAAGAAGTACTATTTTTGCAACATTTACCTGTTACCTTACTGACGATACTTATCGGTCTTGGTATTTCAATCGTATCGGGCACGCTAATCGCGGTTTGGATGGCTGCTAATCCAGGCATTCGCAAAGCTTTTTATCCCATTCTAATCGCCTCTCAAATGATTCCTGTCATTGCACTTGCGCCTATTTTTGTGCTTTGGTTTGGGTACACAATTTGGAGTAAAGTTGCCGTGGCCGTACTCATTACTTTTTTTCCGATTACGGTCAATACATTTGATGGATTATCTGCAGGTAGTAAAGAAACGAAAGAATTATTTCTTACAATGGGGGCAACCAAAAAAGATGTTTTCTTAAAGTACGATGTTCCAACTGCACTACCCCATTTCTTCTCAGGGTTAAAAGTAGCCGTAACGCTAAGTGTCATTGGCGCAGCCATCGGAGAGTGGTTAGGCGCACAAGCAGGGCTTGGGTACTTTAGCCGGCGTATGATGACACAATTTGATGGTGCAGGCGTATTCGCACCCATTCTCGTCCTCAGCCTTATTGGAATTGCTTTATTTATGACCGTAACAATTCTTGAAAATAGATTATTAAAATGGAGGACATTACATTGAAAAACATTAAATTAGTTTTAAGTAGTCTCTTACTTCTTTTAGTTCTTAGTGCTTGTGGAGGAGAAAAAACGGAAAAGGTTAGCATTATGCTCGACTGGTATCCCAATGCTGTACATAGTTTCTTATATATCGCAGAGGAAAAAGGCTATTTTGAGGAAGAAGGGATTGAACTTGATATCCAGTTTCCTGCAAATCCAACAGATCCAATTAATCTGGCTGCGGCTGGCAAAATAACGATGGGCATCACCTATCAGCCAGATGTCATCATTGCGAAAACAGAACAAGGCATCGATGTTAAATCTGTGGGCGCACTCGTTCGTTCTCCACTGAATCATGTTGCATTTTTGGAGGAAAGTGGGATTAAAACGCCTAAAGATTTAGAAGGAAAAACGGTTGGGTTTACAGGCATTCCTTTAAATGAAGCCATCGTTCAAACGATGATGGAATCCGATGGTGGGGATTACGATAAAGCAACGATGGTTGATGTCGGCTTCGAATTAAACGCTGCCATTGTCTCTGAAAAAGCAGATGCAGCAGTCGGCATCTATATTAACCATGAAGTGCCCCTTCTTCAATATGAAGGCTACCAACCCGCTACTATCGATCCAACAGATTACGGCGTACCTGCATTTTATGAGCTTGTTGTCGTTACGAGTGAAGATACGTGGAGTAAAGAGCAAAAGCATATTGAAGCCTTTTGGAGAGCCGCTGATAAGGCTTTTAAAGACATGGAAAAAGACCCTGAAGAAGCGCTTTCTATTTTATTAAAACACCAAGACGAAGCGAATTTTCCGCTCATTGAAGAAGTTGAAAGGGAGTCTTTAGCAGTCCTTCTACCAAAGATGACCTCCCCTGGTCGTTTTGGTGCGCAAGAAGAAGACAACTGGCAACAAACCGCTGATTGGATGCTAGAGACAGGGTTAATTAGTAAACCAGCGAATTTAGAGGGAATCTTTGTGAATATAGAAGAATAAATAAAATAAGCAACTACCTTTATCGGGGTAGTTGCTCTTTTTTAAAAGTCAGCTAATTCAACAATCTCGCCTGTGATGGCATCGACGCCTTCTGCAGCATCTAGTAAACCACATAGGACATATTGGTTTGTAACCACGTCATACACATACGCAGGTGTTAATGTAATATAAGACAGTAGTTTTTCAAATGCTTTTTCATGCGTGACAACCGCTTCCTTCGCAGGTTCAAACGTATCAAAAATCTCGAACATCTCCCCGTTGTCTAAATAATTTAAAACACCCATCGTTTCGGGATTAATTAACACGACAAACTTACGATTGAAGTACGAAGATTCCTTTGGTGCAAGGATACAAACCGCTTCTATGAAATGCTCTTGACGTTGAACCGTCGACAACTTCCACATACCCGTGTCTAGTGGCAACACAGTTCTTAACACATCACGAACGATCGGAATGCACTGTGCAACCTGTTCTGGTGACAAAACCAATTTCTCTTCTAGTCCAACATGTCCAAACGCTTCCTCAGCTGTCGCTTCAGACATGAATGTTGGGTATTCTCGTGTTAATTCAGTTTCAAGTGGTGAATCCCATTCCAGCACTTGATCCACTTTCATTTCAAATCGTTCATGTTCATAAAAGGGAATAACACGTGCACCCTCAACAGTCACATACACTTCTTCCATCGCATATACGGGAACAAAGCGTTTTTCTGCCTCTAGCGGAAATTTTACAAGCTGCAACTGTTTCTTCACAAGGGGTTCAATTTCTTCGAGTGTTAAGGTGAAATCAGCTTTGCGAATTTCTTTTTCCGAAGGAATGGCATCATACATCATATAAGACGTGAGTTTTCCTTCTTCGTCAAACTCAACTTCAATCAGCCCCGCTGGCGTCTATTCAATCCCGTCAACGTCTGCTTTGAATTGAAAACCGTTCTCCAATGTCGCAGAATGGTTGAAGTCTTTTCCGAACTGATAACCTGTTTCCGCCTCAATCCAAGCCGCAACCTCTTCTGCAGTCCGTTCATTAAACTGTGTTTTTGTAGAAAATGATTGACCCTGTACAAAAAGGATTGTTTCTGCTCTCTCCCTTTGGATATTATATTCTACAACTGCAGTTCCAGGTGGATTAACATCCTCTTCTAGCGGCTCAGTTAGCGTATTCGGGAAAAACGCCATATTAAACTTATAAAAAGCATCCCCTTGACCATTTCGTTCCTTAAGTACAACAGACGTTTCTAGCGTATAATTTTCCAATCCATATTGATCTTTTGTTTCATCAATAATCGTTTGTAAACGTATGTCCATATTTTCACCTATTCCTTTTGTCATTAAAAAAAGCCGACTGCACAATGCAATCAGCTCTTTTTTCAAACCTTCTTTTCTATTGCTAAAAGCTGAAACTCACTTAATTAGTATTCGACATAGAAGTTTTTGTCAATATTATATTTTGCATATTGCGTGTTAATAATATAGGTTTCCATAATTTCACGATCCATTGGCTCTTCAATGAATAAAACTGAAATCTTAGCCACTTCATCACGGTGATTTTTTAATGGCGAAACAGTGTCTTCAAAATGTTTTTTCACACGTTGGCGTAGTTTACGCGCTTTACCAACGAATAAAAGTTCATCTTTACGATTATAAAACAAAATGATGCCACCCTTATCGCGTGGAATATCATGAAGATCGATAAAACCATATAAAGGTTTAATGGAAACTTCTGCATTTGCATCTTGTTGGCGTTGAACGATTGTTACGTCTGGATTCGGTATCGTAATATTAATCATTTTTTCTTTCACGTCCTCTTCTTTTCTAATTATAAATAATACCACAAATTAACCAAAAATGCGACGCGCAGTTAACTTCAATTTAAGTCCTGGAAAATGCACATATCTTCACTAATTTTAATTATTCTAAAAGGTTTGACTTTCAATTCTAGTTGCTGTAATTTTAGAAGCACTAACAAGAGAAGTAATTGCTTATAAAATTCCAAGCAGACCACATGGGTTGATCTCGTCTTTTCAATCGCAGGATTGATAAGGGCGGTTTTTTTATACTTATTTATTCAACCTGTACAAATGAGGAGTGTTTGAAAATGACAAAAGGTTTATTAGTGTTTCAATCAGACTTTGGGAATAGTGATGGTGCGGTAAGCGCTATGCACGGTGTCGCAAACTCTGTAAAATTAGGCATGCCAATATTTGAAATCACCCATCAAATTCCACAATACAATCTATGGGAGGCCTCTTATCGCCTTCTACAAACCATTCGCTATTGGCCAGAAGAAACCGTCTTCGTCTCTATTGTAGATCCCGGGGTAGGTTCCGACCGACGAGCAGTCGTTGCTAAAACGTCCACAAATCATTATATTATTACACCAGACAACGGAACACTTACACATGTTAAAGAAG
>JARIDM010000031.1 GCA_029263945.1 Sporosarcina sp. | reverse complement strand
AATTCTATCCCTGATGCCTTTTTTGTTTCTAATAAATAAAAAACAGGAATTCCTTCACTAAAGAAAGGAATTCCTGTTTTCTATCTACCAATCATTCTGACAAGGTTCAAAATCGGACGATAGTTTGTACCTGCAAGTCCGATGATTTCAACAAACAACTCAATTGCTAACAGCATGACAACAAGCAATAGAATAGAGCCCCATACAGTTGCTTGCGAGAATAAAATCGCAGCAAGCCCAAATAATGCGGCAATCCCATAAATAATTAAAACGGTTTGTTTATGAGAAAAACCAGTGTTCAATAAGCAATGATGTAAATGGGATTTGTCAGGTGCCATAATTTTTTGTTTCATTCGGATTCGACGAACGATTGCAAAGAATGTATCAGATATAGGTACTCCGAGCATAATAACTGGAATAATAAGTGATACAACAGCAACGTTCTTAAAGCCTAATAAAGCAAGCACTGCGATCATATAGCCCAGAAATAAGGACCCTGTATCCCCCATAAAAATTTTAGCGGGGTGAAAGTTAAAAAATAAGAAACCAAACGAACTCGCCGCAAGTATCGCAGCAGTTGCTGTAACAAATGGGTCTCCCATAATGATCGCCATAATCGATAGCGATATTAACGCTATCGTTGACACACCCGCTGCGAGCCCATCTAACCCATCGATTAAATTTATCGCATTGGTAATGCCTATGATCCAAATAATCGTAATTGGGATACTAAGAAAACCAAATTCCACTTGTCCGCCAAAAGGAACGTTAATGAAGTCAATTTGAAGCCCTCCCCATAAAACAACAACAAGCGCAGCAGCAAGTTGACCAAAGATTTTTGCTTTGGCAGTAATCTCAATCATATCATCCAGGAATCCTGTCAATATAATAATTGCAGCCCCTATAATAATTCCAGTTGAATGCACATCATCAGGCCGAAGAATTAAATAACCAATTAAAAAAGCACCAAATATAGCTAGTCCGCCAATACGAGGCATAATCGACTGGTGAACTTTTCTGTAATTAGGTTGATCAACCGCTCCAATTCGGAAAGCGAACTTCCTAACAAGTGGAGTAAGTATGAGTGAAGCTAAAAATGCAGAAGCGATTGCTAAGTATAACATGTCCTGCCTCCCTACAAAAATAATAAATTACTAAACCAAAAATATTATACCACGTACACACTAAGAAAGCACCTTTCAGAATTTTAGTATTTTCAAGCATAACTACTTTCAGCAATATATGAGGGAATTTTTACCTGATAGTAGTTATTCTGCTATCTTTTTGATAAAATAGAATGGAGTCCTTTATATGGACTGAAAAAGGAGCGTTCATTTATGTTATCAATTTTTAAACGTTCGAATAAAACGAGCGAACGTCAGTTAAAAAAGTACCGAAAAATCGTCACCAAAATAAATAACCTTGAAAGTAAATACGAAGAAATGGCAGACGAGCAATTACAAGCCATGACCGAGACGCTTAAAGCGCGTTTACAATCTGGAGAAGATATTCACTCAGTCATTCCAGATGCATTCGCAGTTGTTCGTGAAACGTCTAAACGTGTGCTTAATATGAGACCTTTCGATACGCAACTGATCGGCGGCATTGTGCTCACAGAAAGTGATATCGCGGAAATGCCAACAGGCGAAGGTAAAACGCTTGTTGCAGCTTTCCCTTCCTATATAAGAGCACTTGAAGGCAAAGGCGTACATGTCATCACAGTAAATGATTACTTGGCGAAGCGAGACTTTGAACAAATCGGACAAATTCATCGGTTCCTTGGACTGACTGTCGGCCTAAACGTGCCAATGATGCAGAATGACGAAAAACAAAAAGCCTATAACGCCGATATAACTTATGGTGTTGGAACAGAATTTGGTTTTGATTACTTACGCGATAATATGGCACAGCAGATCAGTGACAAAGTACAACGACCTTACCACTTTGCAATTATCGATGAAGTTGACAGTGTTCTAGTTGACGAAGCCAAAACACCTTTAATAATTGCAGGAAAAATGGAAGCGGATGAAGATTTACATCTGATTGCTGCACGTCTCGCAAAGCGTTTCAAAAAAGATGTTGATTTTGATTTTGATGATGAAACAAAAGCAACGTCACTAACAGACATAGGCATTGAAAAAGTAGAGAAAGCTTTTGGTATTGGTAACTTATATGAGTTAGATCACCAAACCCTATACCATTACGTTATCCAAGCTGTACGTGCACGTGTCATTTTCAACCTTGATGTCGACTACATTATTAAAGATGACAAAGTAGAACTTGTCGATATGTTTACAGGGAGAATCCTAGAAGGACGCACATTATCTGACGGACTTCATCAGGCAATTGAAGCAAAGGAAGGCGTCCCGATTACGGACGAAAACAAAGCACAAGCACAAATTACAATTCAAAACTATTTCCGTATGTATCCCCTTCTTTCTGGTATGACAGGGACTGCCAAAACACAAGAGAAGGAATTTCGTGAAGTATACGGAATGGATGTCATCCAAATTCCAACAAACAAACCTATTGCACGCGTGGACTCTCCAGACCGCGTCTTCCAAACGACTGATCAAAAGTACCTTGAAGTAGCAAAAGAAGTTGCGAAGCGCAATAAAAAAGGACAACCTGTTCTAGTTGGGACCACATCGATTTTACAATCTGTAGAAGTCGGTAAATTCTTAGACAAGCAAAACTTAACATACAACATACTTAACGCGAAAAGTGTTGAACAAGAAATTCATTTAATTTCTCAAGCAGGACAGCATGCGCAAATTACAGTTGCAACAAATATGGCAGGACGTGGAACAGATATTCAACTTGGTGAAGGGGTTGCGGAAAATGGCGGACTCTTTGTACTAGGTACTGAAAAACATGAAAGTCGACGCATCGACAATCAGTTGCGCGGACGATCTGGTCGTCAAGGCGATCCAGGTGAAAGTCAATTTTTCCTCTCCCTTGAAGACGATATGTTAAAACGATTTGCTAAAGACGACTTAGAAAAGTTTAATACAAAAGTAAAAACCGACGATATTGGCCAAGTACAAAATAAAGAAGTAAATGAGTTAACAGAACGAACACAGCGTATCGTTGAAGGTGCACATTATTCCATGCGGGAATATAACCTTAAATTAGATGATGTCATTAACGATCAGCGAAATGTCATTTATACAGTACGTGAAAAAGTGCTTAATGGAGAAGATTTATTCATTCAATTAAAAACAATGCTCAACGAAGTAGTTGACTTTGTCGTTCATGAAAGTTGCCCAAGTAACGAAAGTGTCAGCGATTGGGATTTCAAGCAAATCGAGCAAACGATGAATGGGCTTTTAATTGAACCCATCACAATTCCAAATACATTGGAAAACACAAAAGATATTATGAAGTTCCTCGAAGAACCGATAGCTGAACTGTTGGCTTATATGGAAAACTTCAAAGACGATGAACAGGTCATTCAACTTATCCCAAGGGTCATGCTTTCTCATATTGACGCGACATGGGTAAAACACCTTGAAATTATGACGCGCCTAAAAGAAGGGATTGGGCTTCGTTCTTATTCACAAGAAGATCCAATGCGTGTTTATCAACGTGAAGGACTTGAATTATTCGGTACCCATTATCAAAAATTGCGACGTAATATCGCCACAGAGGTAATCGGCTTTATGAAGATGGTCACAGAACAACGCGAAGCACAGCTTTAAAAACTCGAATAGGTACTGGATCGCATTACACGATCCAGCACCTATTTTTTATATTTAAAAACATGCATTTCCTCCGTTTACTCCGCGATTTATCTGGGTATAGTAAAATAACTGGTACAAAACACCTAATAAGCACATCTCACAAAAAGGAGGTTATTTCCATGCAAGTCAACAATAGAATCTCAGAAGACATTATTAAAATTTTCCACAATTCAAAAGGCTCCGTCCAAAATGATATTCATAAGTGGACAAGTGAAAAAGACAACCTTAATCAGCGTTATAAAGCGAAAAAGGAACAATCTTTTCATTCTTCCAACCATCTTCACCAAAATCGTCAGTCTGAAAAACCCCAATATAACTATATTCACCGAGAAAAAACAGCCCATTTTTGCAAACAGGAAACAGCATCTTCTGTCACAACGAGTGAATCTAACATTGATTAATGAATGATTCTTGTTGATGTTTAGAAGCTTATCTTTTCAGTAAGAATAAAGAATGCTTAAAGTCAGTCAATTTAATAGTAACGATTTTCACTCCCCCAACTCATTAAGTAACGTATCTACTTAGCGAATGCTTATAACGATAATATTGACGCAGCTAGAAGATCCTTGAACGCTTTAACTTTAAGCATCAATTTATTTAATCCTAATCAATAAATACTGCATACAGAGCACCTTCGTACAACATGTCGTACTTCTTTTTCAAACCTCTTTTAAAGTATACACAACAAAATAAGTATGGAAATCCTACCATACTATTGCGTCCACAAATAAAAAACTGTACCGTTATTTAGCGTCACGCTAGATAAACAGTACAGTTTTTAAAATTGATTACCCTTCAGTTGCAACGCGTTCAACGGCCGCTGCAACGTTTTCATGCACATTTGGATCTAGTGGATGAGGAACAAGATCTCCAGGCTTCGTGCTGTCAACAATAGCTAGTGCTGCTGCGATAAGCATTGGATAGGTAATGTCTTTTGCATACGCATTCAATGCGCCGCGGAATATCCCTGGGAAACCAAGCACATTATTCACAAGTCTTCCATCAGCCGCAAAAGCCGCACCTGCTGCCAAAGCCGCTTTAGGGTTAATTTCAGCATTTGGATTCGAGAGTGCTAATATAATTTGTCCTTTTCTTACCATTTCAGGTTTAATCAGACCTGCAACACCCGTTGTCGCAACGACAATGTCACTCGTTGCCATGAGGTCTTCTAAAGAATCAGCAAGGGCTCCTCCGTGTTCTACAAAGCGTTGACATGCGATTTCATCTCGGTCAATCCCTTTGACCTCTTTCACACCATACGCCAGTAACATACGGCTTATGGCAAGGCCTGCAGCCCCTAACCCCACTTGTCCAATTGTAGAGTCTGCAAGTTTCACACCAGCCTGTTTACAAGCAGAAATCACAGAGGCAAGCGTCACTACAGCTGTTCCGTGTTGATCGTCATGCATAACTGGAATCGACAACTCAGCTTTTAACCTACGCTCAATTTCAAAACAATGCGGTGACCCGATATCTTCAAGTAGGATTCCGCCAAAGCCTTTGTGAATATGTTTGACCGTATTCACAACTTCATCAGGATCACTCGTATTCAATAAGATTGGGATTCCACTAATTCCTGCAAATTGATCGAAAAGCACAGCTTTCCCTTCCATCACGGGCATTCCAGCAACAGGACCAATATTTCCTAAACCTAAAATCGCAGTGCCATCTGTCACAATCGCAACGGTATTTGGGATGCCTGTAAAGTAGTTGGCTTGTTCAGGGTCATCTTTTATAATCTCACAAACGTTTGCGACCCCCGGTGTATAAACCCGACGTAAGTCACCTAACGAACGTATTTCCGTCGTACTTTTCATCCCGATTTTTCCGCCTTCATGCGCTTGCAATACATCATCTGTCACCGCATGAACAACGATTCCTTCGCAAACCTCATTCAATGCTTCAACAATCTCAAGTAAATGTGCTTCGTTGCGACATTGTACCGCTACATCGCGTATGGTTGAGAGTGTACCAATCTTAATCGTTTGAATATCACCTATATCTCCTTCGAGCTTTCCAATTGTCATTGCAACTTTTGCAAGATTCCCTGGAGACGAAGGGGTTTCGATAATTAAATTACGCATAAATTCAGGGACTTCCACTTGAATAACCTCCTTATGAATATCTATTTATTACTTTACACTGAATAGTGTTAATCTGTAAAATAAACAGGTTTTCAAAATATTCTCTATAATGGTCACTCAATCCGTTTTATAAAAATGTTTTATCACTTTAACTCGCTACATATAGCTCGGTTGAACCGTTCCCAAATGAACTGTCGCGTCGTGGGCACACAGTAAAATCATGATAAAATTGACCTAATCAAAAAATAAAACTTTAATAATCGTAATCTTTTATTACATTCTTCGCTGAATATGTCTATAATGAATAAGGATATTCAAATTTCGGACATTTCAAGGAGTGACAAATAGATTGACTTTGAGGAAGAATTTTACAATTGGACTGATGTTATTCGCCTTATTTTTAGGTGCGGGTAATATTATATTCCCACCTGCACTCGGCCAGGGCGCTGGCGAAAACCTTTTAATCGCCATGATTGGGTTTCTAATTACTGCTGTCGGCCTTCCCCTATTAGCTATTCTTGCCATTGCTAACTCAAATACAGATGGAGAAGGTGGACTACAAACAATTGCAAGTCGCGTCCATCCTATTTTTGGTATTGTCTTCACAGTGGTTGTTTATATGGCAATCGGTCCATTTTTCGGGATTCCTAGAACCGCAACTGTTTCTTATGAAATTGGCATCGTTCCTTTTCTATCAAGTACAACGCTGGAATCTCATTGGCCATTGGCAATATTTACGGTATTCTTTTTTAGCATCACCATTCTGCTCGCACTGAACCCTGCAAAACTTGTCGACCGTATCGGAAAATGGTTAACCCCAGTTTTGTTCATCGTAATCAGCGCACTGATCATCAAGAGCATCTTCACACCAATGGGCACCATTCAAGAAGCAAAAAATGAATACATATCACAATCCTTTTTCCATAGTTTAGTTGAGGGTTATTTAACGATGGATGTCATTGCAGCGCTCGTTTTTGGCATTATTATTATTAATGCGTTAAAAGCAGAAGGGGTCACTAGAAAAGGGCCTGTCCTGAGGGCGATGATTATCGCAGGATTTATCGCAGCACTCGGCCTTACTTTTGTTTACTTTTCACTGAGTTATATCGGTGCAACAAGCGTTGAAGCCATTGGAACACAAGGAAATGGTGGCGCAATCTTGGCACTGGCATCTACCGTATTATACGGCGGCGCTGGCACCACGATTCTAGCCATAACGATTATCCTGGCTTGCCTATCCACATCGATCGGTTTAGTTTCTGCTTGTGCACAGTACTTCTCAACTATATTTCCACGACTTTCTTACAAAGCTTATGTCGTCTTATTCGCTACATTTAGTGCACTTATTGGCAACTTCGGATTAGAACAATTAATTAACATTTCATTGCCCGCCCTCATGATGATTTACCCGTTGGCAATTGTGCTCATGCTCTTGTCATTTATCGATAAATCTTTCAATCGACGTCCAATTGTTTATATATTATCATTAGCCGCTACAGCATTTGTTAGTATTTTCGATGGCCTAACAGTTGCTGACATTGATGTAGCCCCCATTACATCCTTACTTGAATATTTGCCACTCTATGAACAAAAAATTGGATGGCTCGTTCCTGCAGTCATTGCATTCATTATCGGGGTCATCATCAGTTCCGTTTCGTCTCCTTCAAAAAAAAGGTCGTTTTAAATACTCTAAGTTATCTATGAATTCACTTTACTCATATGAGTTATGCTATACTGAATATCTATTCAGTTTAAAAGGAGACGATCTATGATGAGTGTTGAAGCGATGACGATGGAAAACCTATGGCAAGAAATTCAAGTACAACTTAACCACCATCCTGAACCTATTAAAGGGATGACGACAACTTATGCTTTCAATCTATCAGGGGACGATGGCGGTTTATTTGGTCTAAAAATCGTAGATGGAAAAGCTGAAACCATTCAAGGAGATCCTGGCGAAAATGATTGTGCACTTTCTTTAAGTGTCAAAGATTTCAAGAAACTTTTAACAGGAAACTTAAATGCGACAGCCTCTTATATGATGGGTAAACTAAAAGTTAAAGGAAGTCTTGGGCATGCTTTAAAACTTGAAAGTATTCTCAAGGAATATTCATTCTAATCTTGCTGAAACAGTTCTCTTTTAAAGAGAGCTGTTTTTTTGCTCTAAATAGATTCCTTTTGTGGAAAACAGGAAACGAACCGCTTGTTGGCCATCGCTGCATCCGTTATACTATAGGTGACCAATTATTGATTTTTAAAGGAGATAAACCAATAATAGGTAGTCTACATAATGAAACGCTACTATCCTCTTCAACTTAACGTGCAGGATTTTCTTCAAAAATAAGTCAAACGGAGTGAACCTCGTGTTCAAAGACAATCGATTTTTAAACTACAATGCAGATGGATTCAAAAAAGATTTAATTGCGGGGATAACTGTTGGTATCGTTGCGATACCGCTCGCCATGGCTTTCGCGATCGCTTCTGGCGTGAAGCCTGAATATGGTTTATATACAACGATTATTGCAGGATTTGTTGTCGCAGTAATGGGCGGATCTCGTTTTCAAATTGCGGGACCAACAGGCGCTTTTATTCCGATTTTATTAGCCATTGTACTTCAATACGGTTATGAAGAATTGCTCATTGCAGGATTTCTCGCAGGTCTCTTTCTTGTTATTATGAGTATTGCTGGCGTAAGCCACTTAATTCATTTCGTGCCAAAGTCCGTTACCATCGGCTTTACTGCAGGAATAGCCGTTATTATTTTCGCAGGACAAATTGGCAATTTCTTCGGATTAAAAAATCTCGAACAAAAAGAATTTTTTCATGAAGACATCATTGGCATCGTAAAACAATTTCATACATTCAATACATACAGTATTTTAATTGCTGTGATCGGATTCTTAGTCATTTTCCTACTGCCTAGAATCGCGCCAAAAATTCCTGTCTTGTTAGTTGCGCTTCTCATTCCGACGATCTTATCCGTTTTACTATTCCCTGAAAAAGCAGAGACAATTGGCACTGCATTCGGTGGGATTCCGAACACACTACCCAAATTTAATTTCCCTTCCATCACGCTTTCAAAAGTCGTTGCACTTTGGTCACCTGCACTCGTTATCGCAGCCTTAGGTTCAATAGAGTCTCTTTTATCCGCTGTTGTTGCAGATGGAATGACGAAAGAAGGTTATGAAAAGCACAATTCTAAACGTGAACTTTTCGGTCAAGGTATTGCCAATATGATCACCCCTTTATTTGGCGGCATTCCTGCAACTGGCGCAATTGCAAGAACAGCAACCAACATTCGAGCAGGTGCTGTGAGTCCAGTCTCTGGTATTGTACAAAGTCTATTCGTACTACTATTTCTTCTTCTATTCGCACCCTACGCTTCTTACATACCGCTCGCAG
Source organism: Sporosarcina sp. (assembly GCA_029263945.1). Classification (GTDB taxonomy): domain Bacteria; phylum Bacillota; class Bacilli; order Bacillales_A; family Planococcaceae; genus Sporosarcina. Next base: position 5,295 of record JARIDM010000031.1, on the reverse strand, counting down.
CTATGGCGCCAATTCTGATGTATGTCGCGTGGAATATGAGTGCAAGAAAAGCATTCGTCCATATTTTGTCGCTAAGAACAGGAGACTCAATCGTTCTACTCACTACTTTTCTACTTACGATTTTCATTAATTTAACCGTAGCGGTCCAGGTAGGCATTTTAATTGCAGTTGTTTCGTTTTTACGAAAAATGATTAATAAACTTCATTTGAAAGTAGCAAAGCCATCTGATGTTGAAACGATTAAATTTAGTGAGGGAAATCCTTCCCTTCTAAAAAAATACAAGTTAGACGGTCCGCTTTTCTTCGGAACTGCTAAATCTTTTGAAGATGCTTATCCTGTAATCCTGGAGGATCCCGTTAATTGTATTATTATTGACATGGCACATCTCTCTGTCATCGATGCGACTGGTGAAGCCGCATTTTCTATCTTTTTAGATGATGCAAAGAACGCAGACATCAAAATTATTATCAAAAATCTACCAAAAGAAAAAATAGCGATTTTCCACAAAAGTGGCCTTCATGAAAAAGTTGGAAATGAAAACTTCTTTATGTAAATCAATATCAAAAAACCTTGCAGATTTATCTCTGCAAGGTTTTAATTTGTTCCAACTTAGTCAAGCTGCTCGTTCCTTAACAATACTAAGTGTCACTTTGCGCCGCTATGTGATCACTACATTATAAAGTAGATGATTTCTTGGATAACAAAAGAAACGAATGCGTACCCAAAAACTAATGGGAGTGTTAACCAAGCACCTAGCACACTCGTGCCGCCTTTATTTCGAACTTTCTGAAGCAAGTTTTCAGTAGGATACATCTTTTTATATATTTCAATCTGTTGCTGTGCAAACTTTTTATATTCAAAGTTTCCAAGAATTCCGAGCGCAGCTGCCACACCCACCCCTATATAAGAGTCGATTCTAGCACTGTCAATTCCTAAAAATGCAATGACGATATCAACAACTAAGTACAAAGCCAAAATACCAAATAAGTGCTTATACATTTTGCGGTAACCTAACCAAAAAAGGGATGCGAAGAAAGCTGCCCAATTCCAAGATCGCTGTTCATTTTTCTCCCATTTCCCAAAATAATAAGCTTGTTTTTTAACACCCACAAATGCCTTTAAAAGCGCTTCATCATCTAAAACATTCGATGGTTCTTGCTCAAGAATTGAATTTTCCTCTAGATTTATCGATAAAGATTCACCACATTGTTCACAAAAACGTTCCTCTTCATTTACACGATGTCCACATGCTGTACAGTGCATAAGCACCCTCCTCTAATTTTCAAATTGTTATAGCTTCCATTTCCATTTTGCATAAATTGCGAGCATCACGAAGTTAACTGCCGCACTTATTACTGTTCCGTAAGCAATTGCAGATGGCCCTAACGAATCGATCAGCCTATAAATAACTAAAAGATTGATGCCAAATACGTTAATGAGACTAAATATTACGGGTGTTACTGAATTTCCTTTCGCATAGTAAAATCTAGTCACATATGTATTTGCCGCTATGAAAAACATCGACAATGTAAATACACGAAAAATTGGCACCGTTAACTGAATAGAGGCTTCTGTAAAATTCCCATAACCAAAAACAATCCGAACAAGTGGTTCCGCTAAAAAGTATGCCACGACCGTTGTCGGTAGGAGCAAAGCGACTAAGTAACGCAACCCTTTACGGTAGAGATTACGAATCGTTTCCGTGTCTCCCTCTCCTTCTTTTTTACTGAGCAGCGGATAAATTACTGTTGTAACTGCTGTCATTAAAATCGCTTGTGGAAACCCTGTTAGTTTTGAAGCATAGTTGACAGAAGAAATCGCACCTGGCTCTAACGTCGCTGCTACAATCCGGTGAATAATAAAATAAAACTGTAAAGATGCTCCGCCAAACAGAATCGGTAGCGCGAGTACCCAGAGTCTTTTAACATCTGGAGTCATTTTAAATGAAGGTTTTAGTGAATAAAGACGCGTCTTTCGAAGACCAACGTAAAGAAATCCACTCATCAAAATAGCCCCACCTAGTGCACCTACTCCATAAGATTCTGGTCCTAATAGACCTGTAAAAAAGACACCAATAACCAAAAAAGCAAAGTTGTATAACAAAATAGCAACGCTTGACAATGTAAATAAGCCATTCACATTCAACAACCCACTCATCCAAGTTGAAAGGACTAGTAAAATTGTAGAAGGCATCATCCAAAGAAATAAATTGCGAACTGTTTCAGTACTTGTAGGGTCTAAATTACTGAAAAAAACTTTTAAAATAGGCATAGTTAACAGAAGTAAGACAATTGTTATTACAGTCACCGCAATGAGTACAGATGTAAATGAGTTTCGAACAAAAACTTTTTTATCTGCTTTTGTTGAATGATAAACAGAGATAAAAGCGGTCGTTAACGCACCACCAAGTACAAGATAAATAAAGTTTGGTATCGTATAGGCTGCTGCAATCGCATCTGCCATTGTCGACGTTCCGTATTGAGTACCAATAACAATTTCTCGCAAAAATCCTAGCAATCTTGCTACAATGTTAATAACCGCGACGGTTCCGATGATTTTCATTAACTTACTCATGTAATCGCTCCCACATAAATCTCAAAATCCAAATGAATCTTTACCATAACTACTTGTCTTTTTCCATGGCTTGATAAATAAGCAATAGCCTGTTTAATATCGTTTCGAAAGTGTGTATTTCAACAGTTTCTTCCATACGCGTCTGCTGAATCAATCCCTCTTCGCCACTAAGAATACCTTTTATGCCAATTGCTAGCGCTTCTACATTTTGTGGTGGGACCAAAACACCTGCACCTTCATTTAGCAAGTATGAAAGTCCACCTACATCACTCCCGATCACAGGTGTTCCGCAGGCCATTGCCTCAAGTGCAACCAGCCCGAACCCTTCATGATAAGAAGGCAAAACAAGGACATCTGCTGCAGACATCCACAGCGCTAAATCTGATTGACGCTGTGGCTGTTTAAAGTGAATATTCTTTATGTCTTTTTCTTCTATGACTTTTTTTACTTCATCTATAAAATTTGTATCTCTTTGGGCACCGAGTAAATACAACGCACTGTTAGGCTCGGTTTCCTGTACTAAACTAACTGCTTCAACAAGTTCTATTATTCCTTTCGCGCGAATCATATTCCCCACAAATAAAATGTGTTTTTCGTCAGACGAAAGTCCAAGTTCCTCTCTACTTTCAGCCATTGGTTGTCTCTTAAAAACAGAGGTATCCACGCCCATACTAATTAGTTCTACACGTTCATGACGGACAGCATAATCGTCAATGACTGTTGATCGTAATTTTTCACCTACTACAATTACGGTTTCGGCTTGTCTTAAAATTTTCGTTGTCATTTTTTTAATCCAAGGACTCTTCTTCGCCATTTGATCGATATCGCCGCCATGAACGGTGACAACATATGGAATCCCCATCATTTTCTTCGCAATTAATGAAATGAGGCCAGTCGGAAATACATAATGAGCATGCGTCGCACTAATTATTTTTTTGTTTTTCAATATATGTATAAATGAACGGAGAAACCAAGAGAAGTATTTCATCAATGTCGTTAATTTGCCTTTTCCAGGTTCATCAATTGCAATGACATCTATGTCAATTTCAGCATGTCGAAGCATTTCTACTTGATTTTTAACGAAGATACCAAACGTCGGATGGTTTTCTGACGGATACATATTACTTAACACAACTATTTTATTCATATATTTCTCCTTTTTATACAGTCCATTTCAGAATTGGGGTTTATTATTTTACTACAACACATAGACCCCGTGAAAATTTTTCAAACGAATTGGTGCATTGTTGTAACACATAGGGATCACAATGAAATTGACACTATATCTTTAGAATACTTCCCATTTTTATGCGTAGAAATAATTATACCATAGTCCGATTCCGATTAGACAGAAATCAAAGTAGACATAATCAGGCTTATATATATGATGTGAGGAACTCAGTACATCAAAAAATGAACGCAAAATTGTTGTGTCGTAATTTATTCCTTTCACTTTTCACCAACCGTCAAACGCTGAATGACGTTCGCTAACAATTCCGTTCTTTCTAGTAAACTCGTCGTCTCCAAATATTCTTCTTCTGTATGCGCGCCACCGCCAATTGGACCTAGCCCGTCAATTGTTGCGATGCCTTTTGCGGAAGTAAATGAAGCATCTGATCCACCGCCAGCAGCAACATCATGAATCGCAATGCCAAGTGTCTTGCCTACGTCTTGGATAATTTTATACAGTTCTACTGTCTGCTCATTCTTCACCATTGGCGGACGCTCAATTCCACCCAACACTACAATCGTCGTACCTGCTACATCAGGAACTGCACAAATTTCTTTAATCTTCTGGTCAATCAACGCTGCCTGTTCCGGTTTACTAATCCGAACATCTACATGCGCGACTGCAGTGGGTGCAACTGTATTTACAGTACTTCCCCCATCGATTAAGCCAACATTAATGCTCACACCGTTTGTCTCCTCATTAAGTTTATGGAGGCGAATAATTTTATGGGCTAACTCCTCAATTGCACTACTGCCTACGCGTGGCATGAGACCAGAATGCGCTGCTTTACCAGTTACATGTATCGTGTATTCCCCTGCACCACGACGTGCTGTGACAAGCGCGCCATTCGGACGTGCAGCTTCCATAATGAGTGCATAGTCTTTAGCCTCTGCATGTTTTTCAATTAACTTTCTAGATGTAAGTGAACCAATCTCCTCATCGCTCGTCAATAGGACGACAATATTTTCGAGTCCTACACATTTAGTTTCATGTAAAGCTTTTAATGCAAAAAAAAGAACGACATGACTGGCTTTCATATCGCTAACCCCTGGACCATAGGCGCATTCACCTTGTATATTAAACGGGCGTGCCTTCGCTGTCCCTACTGGAAAAACCGTATCCATGTGCGCAACTGCCATAATTTTTGGATTGTTTGCACTGACATGACGCATCACAAGATGATTCCCTTGCACGTCCTCTTTCATGGTTTCAATTGTAAAACCAAGTTCAAGATATTTTTCTTGCAATACTTCTCCCACCAAATCGACGCCTTTTTTGTGCCCAGAGCCACTGTCGATATTCACAAGCGTTTCAAGTAATGACCACATTTCTTTTTCATTTGCTTTTAAAAATGGTTTCATCTCATTCAAACCTCATTCTTTGAATTCAGTTAAATTGGTATAATGGACAGTATACCATTTCAATCAATTTCATAATAGGGTTTTATTGCGCCACCACCGCAACATATAGTCGGGTTCAACCGTTCCCA
>JARIDM010000028.1 GCA_029263945.1 Sporosarcina sp. | reverse complement strand
TCGAGCCGAATTGTTAACTTATGCTGAACTTTAATCATTTTCATAATCGCGTTTGATTGCTACGCTAACGCAATATATCGTCGGGGTGAACCGTTTCTGAACAATAGGTTGCGTGGTCGCAGTACGCTATGGTCATTATGAGATTGACTCACTTAGTGGTTTTTAATGACGACTTGATCGACATTCAAATTCTTTCTTAACGATGCATTATGGTAGATAATGTCTGCAATGTCTTCGGGATCCATAAGTCCAGAAGTGATAGACTCGTCTAAAATACCTTCCCAGAAATTGGTGTTCATGCCTCCCATGTATGCGCCGAAAGCGTGAACGTCCGTATCTTTAAGTTCTACGAGAAGACTCTCATGGAACCCACGCATTCCAAATTTACTTGCGCAATAGACAGACTCTGTACTTTTTCCTTCTAATCCTGCTGTGGAGACAACGTTTAAAATACTGCCGCTATTTCTTTCTTTCATATCTGCCAGAACTTCCTGCGTACAGAAAATTGAACCTTTTAAGTTAATGTCAATCATCTGATGGACCGCATCTTCTTCTAAATTTTCTGCTACGTCAAACACACCAACCCCTGCGTTATTCACGAGAACATCAACGGATCCTAACGTTTCCTTAATGGTAGAAAATACAGCCGATACTTCTTTTTTAGATGATATGTCTACTGAAAAAATTGAATAATTTACATTAGATAACGCTTTTGCAGTGCGTTCTAATTTCTCGATCGTTCTGCCTATTAAACAAACGTGATAGTCGTCGTTCGCATATTTCTTAGCCAATGAAGCCCCTAAACCGCTTCCAGCACCTGTAATGACCGCTATTTTTTTAATCAAAATTCAACACATCCTTCCGAATCTCTGTGCTCATCGTTTACATCACTTATTATAAGCTATTGTGGCATTGAATCAATTGAAAACACAATAACGAGGCTGTTAAAACAATACTTTAAAGTAATATTCATTCCACTGTCTGTGTTTAGTTCGTGTGAATCAGGGAAAATAATAAACACAAATAGTGATTTAAAAGGAGTGTAAATAAATTGGACAATATCAAAACATTTCGTTTAAATGATGGAACAAGTTTACCGTCTATTGGTTTAGGAACGGTGCATATTAATGGTGCGCACGGAGTCATTAGCATTTTAACTGCGATTGAAGCAGGCTATAGACTGATTGACACCTCTACAAATTACAACAACGAGGGAATGGTCGGTGAAGCGATTCGACAAACCTCTATTCCGAGAGAAGAATTGATCATCAGCTCAAAATTACCAGGTGCTGCACATACGTATGACAAAGCGATCCAAATGATCCAAGAATCGCTCTATCGCATTGGCATTACGTACTTTGACAAGTACTTAGTGCATTGGCCAAACCCGAAGCAAGACCACTATGAAGAGGCTTGGCAAGCATTAGTCGATGCACAAAAATTTGGGCTTATCAGGACGATTGGGGTGTCAAACTTCCTACCAGAACACTTGGATCGTATCATTAAAAAAACAGGCGTTGCCCCCGCTACAAATCAGATTGAACGTCATCCTTATTTTAATAATAAAGAACTCGTTGAAGCCAACTGGAGTCGTGGGATTGTCACGGAAGCTTGGAGTCCTTTAGGTCGTGAAATAAATGACGTACTTCAGAATGAGGTCATTAAATCGATTGCGGAAAAATACAACAAAGAACCTGCACAAGTAATTATTCGTTGGAACTTACAAAATGATGTGTTGCCGATTGTGAAATCAGCGTCTTACAACCATCAAAAAGCCAACCTCAATGTCTTCGATTTTGAATTAACAGCCGAAGAGCTCGAAAAAATCGATTCTTTGGATAAAGGGGAGCCTGGAAGGGTAGAAGGACAGCATCCGAACGAATACGAAGAGTTTGATTAAAAAAAGTACTATTAGATTAGAGATGAAAAAACAGAGATTCCTCGTGCACCTGTTAAAAGGTTTGCGAGCGAATCTCTGTTTTTCTAGCTATTTCCTTCGATTAGTCTTTGTTTTTTGTTCGTTGTAATGCAAGGTAATTCATCACATATAAAAAGATGGCTGCGACAACTGAAATCACGATAATCTCAAACCATGCTGCCTTAAAACTTGTAAAGGCACTCATTAAACTAAAAACAATAAAGAAAACAACACCAAAAATAAGAGATTGTTTAAGCAATGCGATTTGTTCTTTTTTCATTTCAACACCTCCGACAGGGAACGATAAAAAATGTATTTTCTGTTCTCATTCACAAACTAGGACTTGTCTGATGAACAAACCTTTTTTGGCTTCACATCTATCGATAATCGAGAGGCCAACTTCAGCCATCATGTGGTCGATCGTTTCAATTGTCACAACAACAACGCGGTCTGCAATTCGGCGTGCATGTCGTAAAATAGCCAACTGATCCGCGGGAGTTGCCTCGGAAAAAATATTGTAGGGCATATCAATAATGGCCACATCATAATGGTTAACAACTTCAGCAATCGGTCCAGCGGTCACTTCTCCTGATAGTCCAAAATATGCAATGTTTTCCTGTGCAGGCTTAATGACGAGCGGATTAATATCACGTCCGACAATGTCTATTTGCATAGACAACGCTTCAACAAGTACATTGCCAATGCCTGAACAAGGATCGATGACTTTTAAACCCTCTGGATTCGGTACAGCAATATTCGTAACGGCTCTGGCTACACGCGTACTGAGCGCAGTGGAATAACTATGTGGTTTTTTCTGATGACGAAACCACACAGATTCGCTTTCGAGATAGTTTCCGAAATACCACTTATCGTCTACAGACATAAATCCATAAATGATTTCAGGTTGGAGTAAATTTGGCTCGCCGTTAATTTCTAAGCCGATTTCACGCTCTAGTTGTCTACGGTCTTTATGGTCAATTTTTTCCGTGGATCGAAGTTTCATCGTGTTTATACAGTGGACTTTAAATGTCGCATTTTGTGTGTCTAGTTGCTTTACTTGTTCGATTAAGTCTTTCCAAGAATCAGCTTCAAATAAAATCTCCAATCGTTCTTTCATAAATGGACTGCGACTTGGATGTATTGCAACAGCGCTTGTTAACACATTGGATGCTGTATCTGTTCCAAAGAATGAACGCATCTCCAATTTAGCGAGTTCGACTTCGTCCCCGTGTCTCACATACGTATAGATATATGATGACGGGCTCATTCCGTTTCTTCTACTTCTTCGAGCAATGTGAAAATAAAGGCATAGATGAGGTTATAAGCTTCCCGTATTGTCATGTCCTCTGCGAAACCTTTTGCGTAACTTAATGCAAAATTCATATCCCATAAACCGTCTTTTTCTGAGAAGGCAACACTGTATTTTCCTTCTTCACCCGTTAAATGTGTATCTAAGTATGCTTTAATCAAGGGTCCGAATTTCTTTTGAAGTTTTAACCCGAACATCGCTGTGTAGGTACCAAATACATCGTCAAGCTCCAAAGAAACCGCATCTACGCCTAAGATGCTAAATAAAGGCGATTCAAGATAGAGAAATTCTTCTGGACGCTTTTTAAAATGCTCTATTTGATCATCTAAAAAGTTCGGGGTTTCTACTAGTAAAAGATCGACCGTTGCTTTGGCGCAACGCTCTAGATAAGCATTTTCAAAGCGTGAGTTTGCTGGCTTTTCGATTACTTTTACTTGTGCTGGAATCAGGTCGTGTTTTTCAGCATAGTTTTTTTCAATAGAAAGTAATTCAATCTTTTCAGCATCTTGTGCGAAAGCTTCCGTTATATATTGTTCCATTTGTTTTTTTAACAATTGTCTGCACTCCTCGTAGGTCGTTCATTTTTCTTTATCGTAGACTATCCTACCATATCGTCGTAGCTGTGGTCATGTATTGGCTTTTTTCTCATACGCGTCATGTACTGGGTTACGCAGTGAACAAAATCAAAATCGTTAACATTTGAATTTCACGAAATACACAGATAATGTGTATGATAGAGCATATCGCAAGAAGGGGTGTTGAACATGAGAAACTGGCGTCAGTTTGAAAAATACGTAGCAACAATCATGGAAAACGAACAAATACCTGGCGTAGCTGTTTCGGTTTCTGAAGATGGGGAAGTGATTTATGAACGCGGATTTGGCAAAGCTGACTTAACGACACAAGAAGCGGTTACGCCTGAGACGATTTTTGGCACAGCTTCCATTACGAAAACTTTTGTTGGACTTGCGATTCTGATGCTTGCAGAAAGAGAAGCGTTAATGCTAAACGACGCTGTAAAGAAGCATCTCCCTGAATTTCAACTTACGGATCTTCAATTGACAGAAGACATTCAAATCCATCATTTACTTTCACATACAACAGGTGTGCCAACGATAAAAAGAAAAGAATTCCTAACGAATTTTACGCAACACTTAGCGTACTTAAAAGAAGTAGAATTCCGACCCCTTGGAAAGCCTGGGGAATACTTCTGTTATAACAATGACTTGTTTCTCTTACTGGGTGCCATTATTGAACGCGTCACGGGTGAGAACTATAAAGAATTTATCAAAAAAGAAATTATCATGCCGCAAAATATGAACCGTACGACTTTTTATTTAGAAGAATTACAGCAATTTGAAAATGTCGCAACCCCTTATATTTTAAAAGATGGCGAACCAGTTGAATGTGCTTGGCCAACGCTTGGCAACTACGCAGTGGGTGGAGGAATCCGTTCATCAGTATCAGATTTGCAAAAGTACGGACGAATCTTTATGGACCAAACCAACACGTTTACACACAACATGCGTATTCCAGTACACCGTACGCTAGGGACGAGTTCATATGGGTATGCAGCACAAATCACCCCTGATTACGCAGGGGTTACGTTAGTTGAACACGGGGGCGGTCAACCTGGTGTCTCATCCAATTTTGGCTACATTCCTGAAAAAGGACTTGTCATTGCAGTGCTAACAAATATAACGGGCGTAAGAGCTGAAGCAATTTGGTTAGCAGCTGCGAATACGGCACTTGGCATACCCGTCAATCGAAAGCGTTCGATTGAACCGCATTATTATATGAAAGAAAACGAGTTGTCAAAATTCATAGGTACCTATAAAACAGGCGAAGGGGCAACGTTACTTATTTCCGCTGTCATCGGGCAGCTCCAAGCATCCATTGATGGCGAAACGTTCATGCTTCGTGCGAGCAATGAACAAACGCTCGTGATGACGCCAACTGAAAAGTCAATGCGCTTTTATTTTGATGAAACAGAACAAGCATGGGCAGTGCTCGTAGGATTAAGAATGTATGTGAAGGAAGGGGAAGAGGATGAAACCAATTATTGGCATAACAACCGATGTCGATGAAAATGAGAAGCATGTGCTAAACAATACCTATGTAAATGCGGTTATTCAGGCGGGGGGGGTACCAATTATTATTCCAGTAGGGGCCACGAAAGAAGTAAAACAATATGCAACGCTACTCGATGGCCTATTGCTCACAGGCGGAGATGACATCGACCCCACTTTGTTTGGTGAAGAACCCCACCAAAAATTAGGGGAAGTCAAACCCTCAAGGGATCAAATAGAAATAAACCTATTTGAAGAGGTCTTGCTGTTGAATAAACCTATTTTAGGCATTTGCCGGGGACTTCAAATTATGAATATTGCACTTGGCGGAGATATGTACCAAGATATTTATGCACAGAAAAAAGAAGACTTATTGCAGCATGACCAGAAAGTATCTACAACACATGCATCTCATTTTGTCCAAGTGGAACAAGGCACATTGTTAGCAACAATAAGCGAGGCACATCAAATTAAAGTAAACTCTTGTCACCATCAAGCCGTTAGACATGTACCAGAGCCACTCATCATTAGTGGACGTGCAAATGATGGAATCATCGAAGCGATTGAAAGCATCACCCATCCTTTTGTCCTCGGCGTACAATGGCATCCAGAAGGACTCGCACGAGTGGACGATCATGTTTCGAAGCGTATTTTTAAAACGTTTATTCAAAAAAGCAAGGAAGTTGGGAAGTAGATGAAAGTAATTGATTTGCATTGTGATGTATTGCTAAAACTCTATGAAGCAGAAGGAAAGATCGCGTTTAAGGATGGTGCAACACTTGATGCAAGCTATGAAAAGCTTGTGAAAGGCGGCGTTCATGTTCAAGCATTTGCTATTTTTATCAAACCAGAAATGAAAGCTGAAGAAAAGTTTCAAGCGGCATTAGACCAAATTCACTATTTCTACACAGATGTCCTCGGCAATCATCCGAATATGAAATTGATTCAATCATGGCAAGAAATTGACGACTTGAAAGAAAATGAAATCGGTGCGTTATTAACACTTGAAGGCGCAGATGCAATTGGCAATGACCTAAAAAAACTGACCATCCTTCATCAGCTCGGGGTGCGGTCTATTGGACTTACTTGGAATAACGCAAACTTAGCCGCAGATGGAGCTGGCGAAAAACGCGGCGCTGGACTAACGGCATTCGGCCGTGAAATCGTGCAGTTTAACAACCAACACAAAATACTAACCGATGTCTCTCATTTATGCGAACAAGCATTTTGGGATGTGATAGAAGAGGCGGACTATCCGATTGCAAGCCATTCCAATGCTAGAGCAATTTGTGATCATCCGCGCAATCTGTCAGATGAACAAGCTAAGGCTATGTTTGCTAGAGGCGGCCTGATCCACGTTGTTTATTGTCCGCCGTTTGTGAAAGCTGAAGGAGAAGTGGCAATCGTTGATTTAATCAAACATATTGAGCATTTTTGTTCCTTGGGTGGGGCGAAACAAATTGGGGTAGGTTCGGATTTCGATGGGATCTCATCCAAAATCATCGGGTTGGAAGATGCAGCCAAGCAACCAAATCTACTCAATGCGTTATTACAACGATACTCTGCAGAAGAAGTGAAGGGTTTTGCCTTCCAGAACTTTCTTAATCATCGGCCAAAATAATGCTTAAAACAGCGAGGTCTATGGAAAGGCATCGCTGTTTTAATCAGTTACCCCGTGGTTCAAAATTTCCACATCAACATTAAACGTTACCTTAATATTTGGGAGGACCTCCCGCCATTCATCCCTCGTTAAATCTTTTCCCTTTGGATTACTTTTGTAATAGCGTCCATACCCAAATGGATCCGCTTCAAGTTTTTGTAATTTGGACAACAGTTTCTGAAACTGTTCTTCCATTTCTTTTTTGACTTCCTGCTCAATTAAATCATTCACTTTTTTATCCTCTAGAATAATACCGACAGATTGTTCGCTCAGTCTTAATAATAACGTTGTATTTGTTTCGAAATGTAATTTGTTCATATCTAATAGTTTTGTATTGCTCGTTCCCTTTTTAATATAAAATACAAAATTTGCTTCCTTATTTCGATGTTCTCTCTTTTCTAAAAATTTTTTAAAAGGTTCAAGCGGAAGGGTCAGTTCAATCCGCTGTTTTTTAACAACGCGATCCATGAGGTTGATGAGCAATATTTCCTCATGACTTAATTCTCCAATCATTCTATCCCCTTGAAAAACAGCTGAGCTAGTATGATAGGGCATCTCATCTTTAAGTTCGAATATAGGTAAAATATTGTCTTGTCCAATGTCATAATAAATACGTAAAAAGTCTTGTAATGTTTTTCGAGGAATGTTGTGATCTGTTGAATGATTTTCAATGATACCGTGTAAAAACATGCCAACGTCCATTGGCATGTTTTGTTCTTCGATAGACAAAATTTCATATGCGGTCGTTTTACTAACGGCTAAATACATTAAGTCGGAAATTCTGGCATCTCTCGTTTGCGTATCCATGAGAGGAAGAATCCCTTGTTCAGCCATTTCACGTCCATAAAGGGAGAGTTTAATGTTACCAGGGACTAACTTGTAAACGGAAGCATGTTCTGCATCTTCCATAGCGCCGTCTACTGTCTTACCTTCTCCTGTGATAATCTCTGTAATTTGTTGAGACTGCTTTGAAAATTGAAAAACGGATAATGTTGTTTTTAAACGGTCATCTTCAGCGACATCCATGCCTCTTGTATTTATAATGCCGATTTTTTCGATTTCTTGGCTATCTATACAACTAGACAATAATAAGGTTAGGAAGAGTAACAGAGTCAATTTAGTCAATCTAATCATTTTTGACTTCCTTTCGTTTCTGTCCTTTCTTTTTCATAAGTACTAATGGAAGTAGCGCAAATGGGTAAACAAAAACAAGCCAAAATCCAAATTCGGCCACAACGTCACCAATCTTTTGAATTTGGAAATTTGACCTTACGAAGATGGTAAGGGCTAAGAGAGCAATAGACAAAGCATACAACGTTGTTTTTTGAGGCACTTTATACAACCTTTTCATTCCGTACGTAATCATCCAAGCAAATAAGACCATAGACGATGTGATGTACATCATTCCCTCGGCTACGACGAGATAATCAATCCGTTCGATAAATGAAAACGAGACGGATTTAAATAAAGAGAGAACAGGCCAATCCATCAAATCAAAATCACTTGGACTATAATAGCCAATCGAAATGATGGTCGTTAGAAAAACAAACATACTGGAAACACTTACCCCTAAATATGCAGGAAGTTTTGCTTTTTCTTTGTTATCAATAAAGGGATAAATTATAAATAAGATTTCCAAACCTGAAAAGCTAAGGGCTGTCGTTTTGGCACCTTTAACTAATTCAATGAAAGAGGCATCAAAAAGAGGTAAGAAATGTGCCGCTTCCATTCGTGTAATGGGATCATACAATAGTCCAAATATCCACGGAGAGAGTAACGTAAAAAGAAAGGTAACGCCAACGATGACTCGAATTCCACCCAATACAGCGTAAACCGTAATAATCAGGAGTAACAATCCCATTACAAAAGAGGGCATAGTGGGATAGAGAAATATTTGGACGATTTCAATGTAAGAAAAGTATAGGGAAGCCAGCTCAGAGAAGAAAAAAAGAATGTAAATTGTCCCAAGAAATTTTCCAAGCCATTTACCAAAAATGTCTACTTGAATGCCAAATATATCTGTATTTTGATATTGAGTTAAAATGACAAACATGACCCAAGTTACCAAAAGCATGTATAAAAATGCAAGGAGAACCGATAGCCAAGCATCCTGCTGTGCCTCTTTAAAAATATAGCGCGGTGCACCTAAAATACCGACACCCGTCTGAATGCCAACGACAATGAAAAATATTTGAAAGGCACGTATCCGAAGTGTTTTTTTAATTTTGATATTGACTTCTATAGCGTCCACCTACTCATCTATGTCACGTTTCCTTTTCGCGTTTCTTGCTGAATACCGGAAAGGGTCCTTCGGTTGATACATCGTCGCACGCTTAGCTGTATCAGCTGGGGGCAACCTGAAGAAAACACTGCTAAAGTCTTCCACTTTTAATGGATAAAGAGGTGCGATATAAGGACGCCCTAAAGACGTCATTTTTAATAAGTGAATGAGCACTAAACAAATGCCAAACATGATGCCGAGAATACCATAAAGACTTGCAAGGAAAATGATTGGGAAACGTATAATTCGAATCGTCGTACCCATTGAATAGCTCGGTGATGTATAGGAAGCCAAAGCGCTTGCAGCGACGACAATGATTAAAATATTACTTGTGAGTCCTGCATCTACTGCAGCCTGTCCAATGACAATTCCGCCGACTATCCCCATCGTTTGCCCTACTTTTGTCGGTAAACGCGCTCCAGCTTCACGTAGTAATTCAATAAATAATTCGATTATAAGTGCTTCAATTATAGGGGGGAAAGGGACGCCAGCCCTGGACTGACCAAGTGAAATCAGCAATTCGGTTGGAATCAGTTCATATTGATAAGTAACGATTGCTACGTAAAGAGGCGTTAGGAGTAAAGCAAGGACCGCTGCTATCATTCGAATCATTCGTAATGCTGATCCGACAGGCCACCGCATATATTTGTCTTCCATTGTTTCAAAAAAACTAAAGAATGTGGACGGTGCGATGATACATAACGGACTATTTTCAACGAGTACGCCGATTTTCCCTTCTTGAAGCGTATACGCGACCCGGTTGGGCAATTCCGTTAAATAAAATTGTGGGAAAAGGGATATCGATGAGTCGCTAATATATTGTGTCAGTACCGTACTGTCTTCAAGTTCATCGATTTTCAAATCTTGGATTCGTTGGCGCATCGTATTCACATCGGTTGTATTGGCGATCGATTTCATATATGCAATACGCACTTCCCGTGTGGGCGCTGTCCCGACCATGATTTTTTCTAATACTAAGTCTGGCGTCGGCAAAAGATTTTGAAGCAAATTTAAATTCGTCTCTAACGATTCTATGAATGCAGGTTGTGGGCCAATAACAACAGACTCTGTCTCAGATTTTTCGATACTTCGCTGCATTTTTTTACTCAGTACGTAGGAAATTGCTTCATCTTCACCCTCGATATAAATAAATATTTTACCCAAAAAAAGTTGCGTTAAAATTATGTCAACAGATGAAGCCAAAGAACTATTGCCTACCGGTAACTCATTTTTCAAACGCTTAACGGTCCAGGGTTCAGAAGCGTTTAGCAAGGGCGCGAGGAGGGCACTTTCTAATTTTTGTATATCCAATAAATAAAGGATACCAAATACAACCACTTTCTTTCCTTGGTGTTCATAAAACGAGAATAATAAATCTTCATCGGCATTTTTTTCAAAATTGCTTTTTATGAGGAATTCCAATTCGTTTAGTTTGAGGGGGAAAATGGACGTCGTTTTCAATAGAACCTCCTATGAAAAAGTCATTATCCGAAGTATGGCTGATTAGGAGGTGAAATATAACAAAAACAATCACATCGTTTAAATGTGATTGTTGGTTTACTTGAGTCAGTTTCATAATAAGTTTAAACTGCTACCATTATATGTTGTGTGGGTGTAGCAATAAAACCTGATGATGACTTTGATTGTACTCAAGATTTAATTGGTTTTAGGATGGTTGAACTTAAAAATGTGTTTAAAAGAGTCATCATGAACGCCACAATAATCGCCGTTCCGAAGTTCTCAACAATAAATCCGTCGCCCATAATTTGATGGGTAAGCAACAGCATAAGTGCGTTGATAATGAATAAAAATAACCCGAGTGTAAAAATCGTCGCAGGTAACGTTAAAATTACTAAGATTGGGCGAACAATCATATTCACAATGGCTAACACAATGCTTGCAAGAAGTGCCGCGCCAAAGCTTGAGACGATAAAACTAGGGATGAGCCAAGACAGCAAGAGAAACAAAATCGCGTTTAAAAGTATACCTCCGAACCACTTCATCTGGTTACCCTCCTGTTATGAGCGCCGTGAGAAACGGCTTTTTTTATTTGATTGCAAACGTTCCATTCGTTTCTGTACTTCATGTTTCATCGTATTTGTTTTTTCGTTGTCGATTTGAATCGAGATAATGGCGTCCATTTGAATGTCGAGTAAAAACCATGTACCCACTTCGCTATCATCTGGAAGCGATTTGGCAGGTACTTCGAAGTTTCGTTTTAAACTGTCTACAAGCAAGATTGCTTTTCCATTGTCAGTAAATCGATCTAAATAGGCTGAATACATGATTATCCTCCTAAGCAAGCGAGTCCTTCGGCTTTGATATCGTCAAGTCGAGCGGGCCCGATGCCGTTTATTTTTACGAGTTCATCCAACGAATGAAAAGGTCGCAACTGGATGAGTTGAGGCGCTAAAGCCTTTCCAATATGGATAATACGCTGCAGTTCATCTGCTGTTGCTTTGTTGATATCTACACAAGCATTTTTTGTGGTTTCATTTGGAAGCGTTCCTTGTTCATTGGTTAAGACATGATAGGACTCTCCGTCTGTTTCAACGATAATGGTGCCATGCGTATCGGTACCGTATACAGGAAGATTACGCTTTTTGGCTAAACCCAATACTTCAGGATCTGGATGACCATAAGAATTACCTGTACCTGCAGAGTAAATGCCAATTTCGGGATTCACAGCTTCTAAAAAGTCAGGCGTGCTGGAGGTTTTGGAACCGTGATGCCCCATGTGTAAAATTGTCGATTTCAAATTTACACCACCCGATAACATATCCCTTTCAGCTTGCTGTTCAGCGTCTCCCGTAAATAAAAAGGTTACGTCACCATAGGTTGCACGGAGAACTAGTGAATTGTTATTTAAACTACCCGTAAGCGCCTGTGGATGAAGCACTTCGATTTGAAGTGAGCCAATATCGAAAATCTCGCCAACTTTAGGTTCATAGTAATCTACTCCGTGTGTTTCAATCGCGTCTAACGATTTAACGAATACATCTGATGTAACCGTTTCACCGTTCATCCAAACCTCTGTGACATCAAATTCTGTAATTATTTTATCTAATTGACCAATATGATCCGCATGTGGATGTGAAATAGCGATGATATCGATCGCTTCAATATTTTTTGAGTGTAGATAAGCAACAGTATCTGTTCTTGTCCAATCGCCAGTGTCTATAAGAACGTTCACTTCTTCATCATCATCTTGGAATTGTAGCAATGTCGCATCTGCTTGGCCGACATCAATAAAGTGTGCCTTTAATATCGAAGCTTCTAAAGCGAGTGTTGCATTTTTCTCCGCATCTGTTTTGTGCTCATTTCTATCTGATACGGGTTGAATCGGTTCATTGGTACAACCAGAAATTAAGAATAGACTGATCATCAAAAAAAGAGAGGCGGCTAACTGTTTGTGCATTGTTATCCTCCTAAAATATTCTTGTTATCATTGTAACAGAAAATAAAGTGAATGTAAGAAAAGCCCTCTCCTTTGTATGGTAAGAAAGGAAAGGGCTTAAAAAGAAAAAGATGGTGGTTAGTTCATTGGATTCTGTGAATTAAATCCAGCAATTCGAGCGATTTGTTCTAATAACTCAACGCGATTTAACAGACTTGTAAAGTCATCGTCACAATCACATCTTCCAGTAGGTCCTCTCGGTCCCGTTGGCCCAGTCGGTCCAGTTGCTCCATTGCTTCCGTTCGCACCGGTTGGCCCAGTCCGTCCAGTTGCTCCATTGCTTCCGTTCGCACCAGTTGGCCCAGTTGCTCCAGTCGCACCGTTGCTTCCGTTCGCACCGGTTGGCCCAGTAGGTCCAGTCGGT
>JARIDM010000276.1 GCA_029263945.1 Sporosarcina sp. | reverse complement strand
CGAGTTCTTTGAACAACGTATCTAGTAACCCTTGCTCTTCCAACCCAAAAGCAATCGTCGCGCCTGTTGGAAAAGTATGTCCTATCCGTACATAGGAACCTGCCGAGCCGCCAACTGTTGGCGCTTTCTCAATGACCGTCACTTCATATCCATCTTTAGCCAACAGCGCACCTGCCATCAGTCCACCGATGCCTGCCCCAATCACACAAACCGTGTGCCCCAAGGAAATCCCCTTCCCTCTCAATTGCGATGTATATAAAGCTAGTATGTATTGAGTATATCTCTATGTGGCGTTGTCACCTTCATAAAATGCTTAAGCACAAAAAAAGCTTGGAATCCTTTTTGAGCAATGGATCCAAGCTTCTTTTTATTAACACAGTTTTAAAAGTAGCTATAATATCATTCTATTCGCCGATGATTTCCAAGTATCTTTCCAATTCTTTTTCTTCATAATCCACGACAAATTCAATAAACCCGTCATAATCCTCTGTAACCGCGGCGTGGTCCAATAACGCATAGTATTCAAAACGACGCTCCGTTTCAATAATAATTGGCAAGTAACCCGAACGCATAAGCTCCAGATTCAACAACAGGCGTGCTGTCCTGCCGTTCCCATCAATGAAAGGATGAATGTTCACAAATTTACTATGCAATATTGCCGCCCTTTTCACTGGATGCAACTCCGAAGCTTTTTTGTACCACTCATTTAAATCCAACATCAAGTACGGTACTTTTACAGCATCTGGCGGCGTATGAGAAGCACCGGATATGGCGACATTTCGTTCCCGGTATTTGCCTGCATTTGCTCTATCAATTTTATTTAATACAATTCCGTGTAATTCTTTGATCACGCTTTCAGAGAACTGGGTATTTTCTTGTACAATTTCCTCGGCAACTAAGATTGCTTCTTTATGATTGATGGCTTCTAAATGTTCGCGCATAGATTTTCCAGCAATTGTGATCCCATCTTCTAGTACGGCCTTCGTTTCATAAACAGTTAACGTATTCCCCTCGATTGCATTAGAGTGATACGTACTTTTAATTAAAAAATCTTCATGCAAGTTTCTTAGGAGATTTTTAGAAAGTGGGCGTTGCTGATCTACTTTATTTTTAAGTGCTATAATTCGGTTTATTTTTTCTTCCAAGACTAAATCCCTCCTAATAAAATAAGGGATACCATACAAGAGTTTTCTCTTGAACAATATCCCTTACTTCTTATTGCACCATTATCTCATATGGAGACGGCGGGAGTCGAACCCGCGTCCAAAGGCTCCTACACTCAAGCGTCTACGCGTATAGATTGACGATTAGGTTTCGCACATCCGTTTGCCGTCAATCAGGGCGGCAGGTGTGCTATCTTGCGAATCTCTTCCGGCTACCTCAAGAGGCAGTAGACGTCGTATCCCACTTAAGTTGAGCCTGATAACCACCACATGGGCGATGGAGCTATCAGGCAGATTCAGTCAGCTTACGCTGCGAATGCTAGGTTGTTATTAGTTTTGCCTGTTATTATAAATGCCGTTTCTGACGGAGCCGAGCCCTCCGACGCGCAACTCAAGCTCAGACCACCCCTGTCGAATCCGTAACGTCCCCCTCTAAAAGGGAATGTCAGGATACCTTTTTCAAGGTTACTGAACTACTGTACAAGAATAACTATACTTCATTTGCAGCCAAATATCAATATTGTTGACTATCTTTCAGCGCTCTAGCGACGTCTCGTTTGGCTTCTTTTCGTTTTAAATCTTCACGGCGGTCATGGTCTTTTTTCCCTTTACCGACACCGATTAACACTTTTGCAAAGCCATTTTTTAAATGCAACTGTATTGGTACAATTGTATACCCTTGCTGCTTCGTTTTTCCAATCAATTGATTGATTTGTTTTCGGTGAAGCAGAAGCTTTCGAGACCTGGTTGGGTCATGGTTAAAACGATTGCCTTGTTCATAAGGACTAATGTGCATATTGACAATCCAAGCTTCGTTATTTCGAATTTGCACAAAAGCTTCTTTCAGCTGTACTTTACCAGCACGGATTGACTTTATTTCAGTCCCTTGTAAGACAACGCCTGCTTCAATCGTATCTTCAATCGTATAATCGAAATTGGCTTTTCGGTTTCTTGCAAGAATATTGCCTTTCCCTTTTGCCATTTTTAATTCCCCCAATAACTGCCGGGGACAGCGTTTGTCACACCGACATCATTTTCTTTTTCTAGGCTTTTTTCCAGACTTTTTAGCGACGCTTTCATAAAACTTCTTTTTATCATTGGTAGACTTGGATTTTCGTTTTTCTCTAGACTTTGGTTTTTCGGAGTTTCCTGTTCTTTGGTCTTGTTTTTTTGCATGAATCACTTTTGGAGATTCTCTTCTAGTACGGTGGAAGTTCTTTTTCATCCCAACAAGTTCAAAGTCAATTGCTGATTCTTCAGGTTTAACCGCAGCAACCCGGATCGTAACTTCATCACCTAGTTTAAATTGCTTCCCTGTATGTTCACCAATCATAATCATTTGTCGATCGTCAAATCGGTAATAATCATCTGTCATATAACTGACGTGGACAAGTCCTTCAATGGTGTTTTCTAGTTCTACAAATAAACCAAAGTTCGTTACAGAAGAAATAATACCTTCGTATTCCTCACCAATTTTATCCAACATAAATTGTGCTTGTTTTAAGGATTGCGTGTCTCGCTCTGCTTCTACTGCACGTCTTTCACGCTCTGATGTGTGCATCGCAATTTCATGTAAAACAGCTTTCCAATGTTCAACCGTTTGAGCAGATACATCTTTTTCTATCAAATACGTTCTAATTAAACGGTGGACAATCAAGTCTGGATAGCGTCTAATCGGCGCTGTGAAGTGTGTATAAAAATCAGTCGATAGGCCAAAATGTCCTAGACTCTCTTCAAAATACTTCGCCTGTTGCATTGAACGTAGGAGCATCGTTGAAATAACGGCTTCTTCTGGCATGCCAGCAATTGACTCAACAATCTCTTGCAATGCACGTGGATGAACATCGTTTCCCGTACCTTTCACAACTATGCCAAAATTCGTTAAGAATTCAAAGAAACGTTGAAGTTTCTCAGGTTTTGGATTTTCATGAATCCGGTAAAGGGATGGCACTTGAAGCCAGTGAATATGCTCTGCAACCGTTTCATTCGCTGCTAACATAAATTCTTCAATTAACTTTTCCGATACGGTACGTTCAACCACAACAATA